>CALFBU010000104.1 GCA_937951455.1 uncultured Rhizobiaceae group bacterium | reverse complement strand
ATCGACATGAACTACACAAGCGCCACACTGACTTGTGTCACAGCCTACATGTGTGCCGGTCAAACGCAGATTTTCACGAATAAACTCAACCAGTAGTGTGCGGTCTTCAACCTCACCTCCTACTGTTTTGCCATTCACCGTCATTGAAATTGATGCCATTTTTTTCTCCTCACATTCAAAACTAACCTTGTGACGCAATCACAAGAAAGACGAATAACAGGGAGCTAAAGCCACGATTACGAGAAGGTCAGCTCTCGACGTGCTAAATGGCTATAAGAGACGACAAGTTCTCCTCCCAGAAATTCTTGTCTCATAATATTAAATAGAAGTATGGCGCGGAAATGCATCCACGCCAAGCAGTTTTTTAAAATTTACTTGAGATATCAGGTCGCAAGCACTCTATCGCGCGCTTCGCCATATTCACGCACAAGCCGCTCGACCAGTTCCTGGGTAGAACCAACAGACTTAACGGCACCAATGCCTTGTCCGCAGCCCCAAATATCCTTCCAGGCCTTTGCATCCGTATTGCCACCTGAAGCAAAGTCCATCGCTGATGGATCGCTTTCTGGCAAATTATCAGGATCCATGCCCGCATTTTCAATGGAGGGTTTAAGGTAATTGCCATGAACCCCTGTAAAGAGATTGGTATAAACAATATCCTTGGCGCTATAGTCTGCAATGGCTTGCTTATACTCATCGGATGCGCGTGCTTCATGCGTCGCAATAAAAGGCGAACCGATATAAGCCATATCCGCACCCATGGCTTGAGCAGCTAGAATCGCGCCACCATTGGCGATTGAACCGGATAAAAGTAATGGGCCATCAAACCATTCTCTAATTTCTTGTATCAGTGCGAAAGGTGATAATGTGCCCGCGTGACCACCAGCACCCGCTGCAACCGCAATCAGGCCATCAGCGCCTTTACGTATGGCCGAGTTCGCATGACGGTTGTTGATGATATCATGCAATACGATGCCACCATAAGAATGAACCGCGTCATTAACTTCAGGTACAGCACCCAGCGATGTAATCACTATGGGCACTTTGTGCTTCACGCACATCTTCAAATCATGCTCCAAACGATTGTTTGATGTGTGGACAATCTGGTTCACGGCAAAGGGCGCCACTTTCTTGTTAGGGTTCTTTGCTTTGTAATCATCCAGTTCTTCAGTGATCTCAGAGAGCCAATCATCCAGTTGTTCAGCCGGACGCGCATTGAGCGCTGGAAAAGAACCGACAACACCCGCCTTGCATTGCGCAATAACAAGCTGTGGGTTGGAGATGATAAACAATGGTGCTGCTACTGCAGGAATTGAAAGACGGTCTTTTAAAATTTCTGGAATAGCCACATAAAGCTCCTAAATTCTTACGTAATGGTAAAACCTTAATAGTAGGCTTTGGAAATTCTGGCAATATAAAATTCTTAACAGGAATTTTCGATATGATTGCAAAATCATGACAAAGCAGTAAAAGAGAGATGACTTATTAAATAAGGGAATCAAATGTGTGTGGGGCATTTGATATACCTAATCAGACTAAATGTCCGCGAAACTGCCAAGCGTGGGAAATCAGGGGTTTGTTTTGGCCAATTTTGAACGTCTAATCAGAGGGGCACTAGCTTCACAGGATGCCTCTTCTGCGCAGGTAAGGCAGGTAATCTATCAATCGTCTCGCAATGCACTTCAAAAGATCATTGATAATAACCGCTCTTTAACGGTTGAAGCGGTGATGGAGCAGAAACGCAAGCTCGAACAATCAATTGATGAAATTGAAGCAGAATATAATCCTCCAGCGCCTGCAGCCGTTGTTGAAACACCCGCAGAGACTGAAATCCAGGTTTTCGAAGAGCCAGCAGTTGTAAACAATCAACCCGATGAATTCATAGCACCGCCGAGCGTGGAAGAACCAGTCGCACCACAAGCTGTAGCGCCAAGCCCGGTTCAGCCGGTTGAGCAAAATCCAGATCCGCTTCATGAAATCCAGCAAATTCTGGAAAGTACAACGCCAAAGGCGCCGCAGCCACAAGCTGTTCAAGAACCAGGCCTAGCACCAGAGCCAGTAGTAACTGCTCAGCCAGATGCGCAGGCCGTTCAATCTGTTGCTCCAGCAGCGCCACAACCTGAACCTGTAACGGCTACAAAACCTCAAATTCCACAAGATGAAATTGACCTTCAACTTCAAGATGGTGCGCGTGGTGCGCCGCAGCAGCCACCAGAAGCATATTATCATGAAGAAGAAAATATGCCTTTGGGATTTTCCAAACGCCGTAAAAAGCAAAAGCGCGTTATATGGACAATCATTATTTTATTGATTTTGGGTCTTTTAGCCTGGATTGCCTATATTGTTTTCAACAATATGGTCAATGGCACATTATTGGGAAATAATGATAATGGACCAAAACTTAATCCGAACTCGGTTTCCCGTCAGGCTGATTCTGAAAATTATATAACTGTTATCAATGCCAATGACTTGTCATCCCTAAACACAGCTGGAAGCGGCAAGGCACAAATCGTTAATCAGCTCAATTCAAACATGATACGCGTTAATTCAGTCAGGGATGCACTGAACCGTGTTGAGCCTGCCTCGCCAATGCTGATCAGGCTACAACCAGGCGTATTAAAACAAATCTCGGGTAAACGTGTGACGGTAGAGATTTTTGCTAAGTCGGGCGGCTCTGATTCAGCACATTTTGCCGTAGGCTGTGAGTTTGGCAGTTTAACAGAATGTGGCCGCAAGCGCTTTTTGGCTGGCTCACAACCAAACGCTTCCGTCTTTGCTTTCGACATGGACGAAGTTAAAAACATCAATGAAGATATGTTCTTGACGCTCAGCACAGACACGACCAGTGAAGCAGCCGTTACCGGTAAAGGTGATGTACTGGACATCGTTTACATCAGACTTGCAGTCGAAAATTAAGCGCCAAACGCGTTGAAGAATCCGGGTCCTGAACCCAAAATCTCGGAATCAGTATTGGCAATCACTTTGGTATCTTTTCCAGCATAATCAAGCTGCTGCAAAAAATGTTTGATCGCATTAAGTCGCGCCCTTTTCTTGTCGTTTGAACGCACGATGGTCCATGGCGCATGTTTTGTATGCGTATGTACCAGCATTAAATCACGCGCGTTCGTATAGTCATGCCACTTTGTAAGCGCCTTGATATCAATGGGTGAAAGTTTCCAGGATTTTAAAGGGTTTTGACGACGGTCGTGGAAGCGTTTGAGTTGCATTTCCTGACCGACGTTAAGCCAAAACTTGAAGAAATGAATGCCGTCATTAACAAGCATTTTTTCAAATTGAGGAGCTTCTTCCAAAAAATGTTTGTGTTGATCTGGAGTACAAAAGCCCATAACAGGCTCAACACCTGCACGGTTATACCAGGAACGATCAAACATTACCATTTCACCCGATGTTGGTAGGTGACAGGCATAGCGCTGAAAATACCATTGACCACGCTCAGTATCAGATGGTTTTGACAGTGCGACGACTTTTGCATGGCGCGGGTTTAAATAGTGCCGAAACGCATTAATCGTGCCACCCTTGCCAGCCGCATCACGACCTTCAAACACAACCACGACGCGTTCACCAGTATCTTGCAACCAGGCTTGTACCTTGCCCAACTCAAGCTGAAGGTCATATAATTCTTCTTCATATTTCTTACGACTTAGTTTTTTGTCATACGGGTAATCACCGCTTTGAAACGCATTTTCCTCAATTGCATCAGGTAATGCCTTATCATCCAGATCAAAGCTTATCATTTCACCATCGATTTTAAGCGTCACTTGAGGAATATCTTGTGTCATGGGATTGTTGCCTGTTTTATGTCATAAAGTCTCATGAGCATATTAATTACAAGCTTCAAAGCAAGTAGAAACCAAGAATGATAGACGAAAAAACCAGCTATAAACCGGTTCAGACAGAAACAAATGGCAAGGCAAAGCTGATAATTTTGACGATAGTCATTTTTGCTCTTGCCATCGTTATAACGCCAGATCTCGCTTTGCTTTTATTTTGTGCATTTGTCCTTAGCCTGGGCGCTATTACATATTTGCGTTCCGAATCTGATCAAGGAAATATTGGCCGAAGTCAGATTTCGGGAAGTAAGACCCAAGCCGGCCCAAACACCGATGCACATAGCATGCTTATCGATGCGTTGCAGTTTCCGGCTTATATATTGGATCACAAGGGAAGTGTCATACACGCCAATAAATCCAGTCATCTTGCCTTTGGTAAGATTAAATTGAGCGAAAGAATTTTCATTAGGTTCAGGCAACCTGAACTTCGCCAACTCATTGGAAAAGCGCTTAGGGAACAAGCGTCATTAACGGGGGAGTATAATGAACCCATCCCCGACGATAAGTGGTTCACAGTCGAGATAGCGCCTATTCCTAACCATGGCAAAACAACGTCAAAACCAAACTTCTTGCTAGGGTTTCATGATCTTTCAGAGGCCAAGAAAATAGACCAAATGCGTTCAGATTTTATTGCGAATGCAAGCCACGAATTGCGCACGCCTTTGGCTTCATTGCTGGGATATATCGAAACCATAAAAGGCCCTGCACGCAAAGACGAAAAAGCAATCGATAGATTTACAGATGTCATGCTTGACCAAGCCCATCGCATGACAAGGCTGGTCAATGATCTCTTGTCGTTAAGTCGAATTGAAATGCAGTCGCATGTGAAGCCTTCGCAATTAATTGATTTAAATGAGGTCGTGGCGAGTGTCGTGGATTCGCTTGAGGGTGTTGCAAAACGGCTCAGCGTCAAAATAGAGCTCAACAGCATTGGTACGGTAAGAATTCTGGGTGACCGAGACGCACTCTTGCAAGTTTTTGAAAACCTGATTGAAAATGCCTGTAAATATGGCGAAGAGGGTGGAAAGGTTATTGTTTCACTTGAACTTGATGAAGCGGAAAAACAGGTAACTGTGTGTGTTCAGGATTTCGGGCCTGGTATCGCGATGGAACATCAACACAGGATTACGGAGCGTTTTTACAGGGTAGATGTAGCACGCAGTCGCGAAAAACAGGGCACTGGTCTGGGGCTTGCCATCGTGAAGCACATATTGAACCGTCACTCAACGAAACTTGGCATTGATTCAAAGCCAGATGAGGGCGCACGATTTTTTGTAACTTTCCCGGTTCAGGATATGCAGAAAAAGTAATGTGTATAAATTAATGATTTGCAAAATATTACAATGATTTAGAGTGTCATAAAACTTAATTATAAAAGCTGTAGAACATGCTCAACAGACGATGTTCTGTTGTTACATGTGCAATGAAGTCATTGCCGAAACTTATCTTGAATAGCTTTATGCTGGAGATCAAAATGAAATTCACGAAAATTATGGGCCTCGTTGCAGGTGCCGCACTTCTCACTACAACTGCAATGAGTACAGCGCATGCGCGAGACCAAATCCAGATTGTTGGTTCATCAACAGTATTTCCTTTTTCAACATCTGTAGCTGAGCAGTTCGGTCAGAAAACATCTTTTAAAACACCGGTGGTTGAGTCAACTGGCTCCGGCGGTGGTATGAAGCTTTTTTGTACAGGCGTTGGTGAAGGGACTCCAGATGTAACGAATTCATCGCGTCGCATCAAGGAAAGCGAGTTCAAACTCTGTGTTGAAAACGGCGTTACACCGGTTGAAGTCAAAATTGGTTTCGATGGTATTGTTTTAGCGAATGCAAAGTCTGGCCCTGTGTTGGACATTACGCGTGAGCAAATTTTCCGCGCTCTTGCAAAAGAATTGCCAAATGAAAAAGGTGAAATGGTCGCTAACCCAAATAAAACTTGGGCAGACGTTGATCCGTCTCTTCCAAATATCAAAATCGAAGTGCTTGGCCCTCCACCAACATCTGGTACACGCGATGCATTCGTAGAAATTGCGATGGAAGGCGGAGCGAAAAAAATTGAAGCACTTGCAGCCCTTCGCAAGGCAGACAAGGGCGCCTTTAAAAAAGCAGCACACGCAATTCGTGAAGATGGCGCCTATGTTGAGGCTGGCGAAAACGATAACCTAATCATCCAAAAGCTAGAAGCAAACTCAAATGCATTTGGCGTCTTTGGCTTTTCATTCCTTGATCAAAACGCGGATAAGGTAAAAGGCGCAGTCGTTAACGGCGTTGCCCCCGAATTTGAAAATATTGCGGCTGGCGACTACCAGATCTCACGTTCCCTTTTCTTCTATGTGAAAAAAGAGCATGTTGGTGTCATCCCTGGCATTGAAGAGTTTGTTGCTGAATTTACAGATGAAGATACGTGGGGCGAAGATGGTTACTTAGCTGATAAGGGTCTAATCCCACTGCCAGACGCTGACCGCGAAGCAATTGCAGAGTCTGCAAAAGCAATGGCGCCAATGTCCTTCTAATCCACAATTTATACCGCCCGGAGTGCATTTTCTTCGGGCGGTATTTGTTTTTTTCAGGTATGCGTCTAACCACATGTAGTGGAATTGAAGACTGTTTGGGGAACTGCAATGGCTTTGTATATTCTGGGCGCATTATTTATCATTGCAATAATCGCATTTTTTATAGGTCGCGCCAGAGCTGTCAGTGTAGCTGGTAATGACATTTCCTCACTTCACTCCCGCCCGACATATCATGGCGGGTTTCTTGCCATTTGGTCGGTTGTTCCGGCATTCATATTAACGGTTATATGGTCTGCTTTTTCAGGAAGAGTGCTCGAAAGCTCGATATTGAGGCAGTTCTCTGACACTTTGTCGGGTATGGGGCCTGCGCAAATACAAGCTTTTCTGCGTGATGTACGTTCTCTGTCAGAATCTGGTGTGGAAAATGCAGGGCAAATTATTCTCAGCACAAAAGATGTGGTGAGAGAGCAAGCATTGATTGCTGCAGAAATTTACTCCTCCCAAGTAGCATCATATGACAACTGGCTATTCATCCTTTCAGCTGTATTGGTCCTTGCAGGGTTTGTTTGGGGATATGGCCAGATAAAGCCAATTAAACGAAACCGGCATTTTGTTGAAAAGTTCATTACAATCATATTGGTAGCCTGTTCTGCTGTTGCCATTTTGACGACCATCGGCATCGTATTCTCGCTGATATTTGAGTCCATCCGGTTCTTCCAGAAAGTCTCGTTTTTTGACTTCCTGTTCGGATATCATTGGTCTCCACAAAGCGCGTTTGAAGGTGCTGGGCGTGATGCCTTGGCCGATGATAACTCAAGAATTTTCGGTGCGATACCGCTCTTTACGGGAACGTTCTTAATCACGTTTATCGCGATATCCATTGCCGCGCCATTGGGACTTATGTCAGCAATTTATATGTCGGATTATGCAAGTCAAAAATTCCGTGCGATTGCAAAACCTGTCATGGAAATTTTGGCGGGCATCCCAACCGTTGTGTATGGCTTCTTTGCTGCTCTCACCGTTGCACCCGCCATTAGGGGCTGGGGGGAAAGCATCGGTCTTTCTGTATCTTCTGAATCCGCACTCGCAGCAGGTGTCGTGATGGGCATCATGATTATACCGTTTGTTATGTCTCTGTCTGATGATGTGATTAATTCAGTGCCGCAGTCCTTGCGTGATGGTTCTTACGCGATGGGGGCAACCAAATCAGAAACCATCCGAAATGTTATTTTACCGGCAGCACTTCCAGGCATTGTATCAGCACTTTTATTGGCTGTGTCACGGGCGGTTGGTGAGACCATGATTGTTGTTATGGCCGCAGGTCTTGCAGCAAATCTCACCATCAATCCGCTTGAAGCTGTAACGACTGTAACCGTGCAAATCGTTACGCTTCTAGTTGGCGATCAGGAATTTGATAGTGCAAAGACTTTGGCCGCCTTTGCGCTCGGTTTGGTGCTTTTCGTTATTACGCTTTGTTTGAACGTAATTGCGCTCCGCGTCGTACAAAAATACAGGGAACAATATGACTGATATTTCAAACACCTCTGTAGAGTCTGTAAAAACTGCCAATTTTGAAGAGCGTCGATCTCTTCAGAAAAAGCGCTATGCTGCGGAAGGCCGTTTCAAGTTTTACGGTCTTGGCGCCATTTTTATTTCTGTAGGTTTCCTGGTTCTTTTGCTAACAACGATTGTAGGCAATGGCATTCCTGCTTTTACATATAATTATGTAAAACTTCCAATCGACCTTACAAAGGTTGATCCGGCTAAACCGGATGAAGGCGATTATTCAAAACCTGTGAGAAACGCTATCGCAGACGCGATGCCTTATTTATCAGATCGGAAGGGAAAGCGTCTGGCACGTGGTCTCGTATCTGGTGGCGCTGCGATTGATTTGCGCAAACAAGTTATCAGTAACCCGGAACTGGCTGGACAAAAATCGGATATAGGCGTCCCCGTTTCAGATTTTGCAGACCTCTACCTTAAAGGTTTGACGGCAAAACCCATCATCAGTTCACCTGAGGCCAACATTACGATTTCCGATGTTGAGGGAACCGTGGACATAACATTGGACAAGAATGTTTTTAATGAATTTCTGGGACGCGTTAAAGAAACCATCAGTGCCGAAGCTGCACGTTTGAACACACGAATGGCTAATCTGCAATTAAGTCTTGAAAATCAAAGGCGCATTGCTGATACATCGGATAACCCACTTGCAGTCGCCAATGCCAAAGAAGCGATTACCTCTCTTGAAGACCAATTGGCAGGCTTCAAGACCCGATATGACATGCTCATTCAGCGTCGCGATAACACAACATCCAGAGAAATACTCGATAGCGGCATGCCGTCTCTCTTACTAAGAACTGGTGGCGGTGTGATAAAGGTCACTGAAGTAGAAGGCACTTCTGCGAAGGGTGACGTGATTATCCCGCTTGAAGAGAAAACAAGTGATCCTGGTGAATGGCAAATGCAAGAAATTCTTGAAGCCGAAGAAAACCGTAAATTCAGTGACAAGGAAGTTGCCGTAATCGATAGGCTTGTTTCTGAAGGTCGTATTGAAAACCGAGCCAATACAATATTTTTCACAAATGGTGCTAGCCGTGAGCCTGAATTGGCAGGCGTATGGGGCGCGGTGGTTGGCTCCTTCTTTACAATGCTGATTACCTTGGCCTTGTCATTTCCATTGGGTGTCGCAGCGGCGATCTACCTTGAAGAGTTCGCGCCTAAGAACCGTATTACAGCGATCATTGAGGTGAACATCAACAACCTTGCAGCTGTGCCATCGATTGTATTTGGTCTGCTTGGTTTGGCAGTATTTTTGAACTTCTTTGAATTGCCGCGTTCCGCTCCTTTGGTTGGGGGCATGGTTTTGGCTTTGATGACCTTACCAACCATTATCATCGCCTCACGCGCGGCGCTTAAGGCTGTGCCACCTTCCATTCGTGAAGCTGCATTGGGCGTTGGTGCTTCCAAAATTCAGGCTGTTTTCCATCATGTATTGCCTCTGGCCATGCCTGGTATTTTAACCGGAACCATCATTGGCATGGCGCAGGCGCTTGGTGAGACCGCACCGCTCTTGATGATTGGCATGGTGGCGTTTGTGGTAGATATTCCTGCAGGTATTTTGGATCCTGCGACCGTATTGCCGGTTCAGATTTACATGTGGGCAGATTTTCCAGAACCGGGCTTCCAGCAGAAGACTGCAGCGGCTATTATGGTTTTACTTGGATTCCTAGTTTTAATGAATGCTATTGCGGTATTGCTGCGCAAAAGATTTGAACGTCGTTGGTAGGAACTTTGTTATGAATATGTTGAGTACAAAAAGGCAGGAAGACGCGTTAAATAAAATGGTAAAAACTGAAATCAAAATGTCTGGCAAAGACGTCAACGTTTCTTACGGTGAAAAGCAGGCGCTTTTCAATGTAAGCCTCGATATTCCTGCAAAGCAAGTGACAGCACTTATCGGCCCATCCGGGTGTGGCAAGTCAACATTCCTGCGATGCCTGAACCGTATGAACGACACTATCGATATCTGTAGTGTGTCAGGTGATATCCGGCTTGATGATCAGGATATCTATGATCGTGATATTGATGTTGTGGAATTGCGCGCACGCGTGGGCATGGTTTTCCAAAAGCCAAATCCATTTCCCAAGTCAATTTTTGAAAACGTTGGCTATGGACCTAAAATTCACGGGCTAGTTCGTAACAAAACCGATCTGGAAGAAGTTGTTGTCAAAAGCCTTCGACGTGCTGGTCTGTTTGAAGAAGTTAAAGATCGTTTGCATGAAGCGGGAACAGGTCTTTCCGGTGGCCAACAGCAACGTCTATGCATTGCGCGTGCCATCGCGGTGAGCCCGGAAGTTATCTTGATGGATGAACCGTGCTCAGCACTTGACCCGATTGCAACAGCAAAGGTTGAAGAGCTAATCGATGAACTGCGCGAAAACTATACGATTGTTATCGTAACTCACTCCATGCAGCAGGCAGCGCGCGTCTCCCAGCAAACGGCCATGTTCCACTTAGGCAATTTGGTCGAAGTGGGGGATACCGATACAATGTTCACCAATCCAACAGACCAAAAAACACAAGACTATATTACCGGCCGTTACGGTTAATCAGCCTGCAAAGGCTTACAAAAGGACAGGCATAGCAAAATGAGCGAACATACAGTTACCGCTTTTGATGAAGACCTTAATCATCTGGTAGCAAAGATATCAGAAATGGGCGGCAATGCAGAAAGCATGGTCGCACGCTCCGTCACCGCCTTGGTAACCGCAGACAAAGGGCTGGGTCAGGCTGTTGTAGCAGACGACAAAATACTTGATGCCTTGCAACAGGAAGTGGACGATCACGTTGTTCTGATCATAGCAAAGCGCCAACCTATGGCGATGGATCTGCGCGAGATTATTGGTGCACTTCGCATGGCAACAGATTTGGAACGCATTGGCGATCTTGGTAAAAACGTAGCAAGACGTGCTTTCCAGATTGAGGATAACCTCCCGCCAAAGAAACTACTTAGAGGCTTGCAGCACTTAACAAATGTTTCCCTGGAACAATTGAAAGATGCGCTCGACGCCTACGCGGTAAAAGACATTAAGAAAGCACGTGAGGTTTGGGATCGTGACGATGAAATTGATAGTCTTTACACTTCTCTGTTTCGCGAACTTCTAACCTACATGATGGAAGATCCGCGCAATATCACTTATTGTACGCACCTTCTATTTTGCGCCAAAAATATGGAGCGCATCGGTGACCACGTAACCAACCTTGCAGAAACCATTCATTACATGGTGACAGGCTCTTACGACATCGCTTCAGAAAATCAATCCTGAGTGTAAAGCCTAAGGTCACATGATATGGGAAGAATATAAATGCATCCTAATATTATGGTCGTTGAAGATGAAGAAGCGCTTTCGGAAATGCTTCGATATAATCTTGAAGCTGAAGGCTATGAGGTTGAAGTTGTTGAGCGCGGCGATGATGCAGAAATCCGACTGCGTGAAACAGTTCCTGATTTATTGCTCTTGGACTGGATGTTGCCTGGTCTCTCCGGCATTGAACTTTGCCGAAGAGTGCGTTTGCGCAGTGAAACTGAAAACCTGCCCATTATAATGCTGACCGCAAGAAGCGAAGAGGCAGAGCGAGTGCGAGGTCTCTCCACGGGCGCTGACGATTTCGTTGTAAAGCCTTTTTCTGTTCCAGAACTGATGGCGCGCATAAAAGCCACCTTAAGAAGAACGAATCCAAATAAAATTTCCAGTCGAATTATCTGTGGTGATATTGAGCTTGATAAAGAAATGCATCGCGCACACCGTAATGGGCGTGAGGTACGCTTGGGGCCAACAGAATATAAATTGCTTGAATTTTTAATGAGCGCGCCAGGTCGCGTATTCTCGCGGGAACAATTGTTAGATGGTGTTTGGGGAAATGATAATTACGTTGATGAACGAACAGTCGACGTGCATATTGGCCGACTTCGGCGTTCCATTACACGCGGCAAAGAAAAAGACCCGATCCGCACAGTACGCGGCTCGGGTTATTCGTTAAATGACAAATTTGTCTAAGATCTGTATTAGCCAGTTGCTGCACGTTTGACGCGACGGCGATCAGTGACCGTTTGATAGGCCATACGACAATGGTATTCGCAGTAAGGTGCATCTTCTTTGGGTGTATTGCCACAAAAGTGGAAATCATCTGTCGAAGGATCACCGTCTGGCCATTTGCATGTTTTCTCGGTCAGATCGACGAGATTAAGTTTCTTGCTTTCTGGAACCGGAATGTCTTCAATGGTAGGTCTGGTTGGCATGCTTGGAGCGGTTCTGCCAGTTGGCCGCAATGCTCTAGGGCGGGCATTATATGTACCAGCGCTACGCGTTGCAGTTTTTAATTTGCGCGCACTTGTACTTGCAGGCTTTGCACGACCTGAAAGCCCTAGTCTATGTACTTTACCTATGACAGCATTTCTGGTGACGCCACCAAGTTCTGCTGCAATTTGGCTGGCGCTCAATCCATCCGCCCATAATTTTGTAAGCGTAGCTACTCGATCATCTGTCCAAGACATATGTCTATAATCTCCGAATTTTCGCAGAATCCATCCCCGTACCCGAAAAACTCAAATCAGGTTAAAACGCTTCTACTTGTTATATTTCCTACGATGTACGCCGCAGGTTACGATACCACTTTACTGAGAATGAATTAATCAGGCTGAGAGTCCCAGCACAAGAGTCGAATGGTCATATCGAATCATTTTTTCACAATATCCCCAGCTAAGAGAATCATGTTTCAATTACCTGTGGAAAGGAGAATCGATATTGCAAGACTTTGCCTGTAATCCTGTGGGTAAATAATTTTGGGGCGTCCAAAATCCAAGGTTTATAAGGGTTGACCATTAGGTTCTTGCAAAGTATTTTATGTGTATAAGATAAATTATGCTCTTGCAGTCCAAAATGCCCCGTCTTGATGGCGGGTTTTTTATTTTGAACAAAAAGTCACAAACTGCTCCAGTTTTAGGAAAGCCATCTCATGGGAAAAGAACAACATACATTTGATGTTTACGCGCCGCCGCCAATTGAGTTTGCACGTGCTGAAGGCTGTCGATTGTTTGATACAGACGGCAATGAGTATCTGGATTGTACGTCGGGTATTGCGGTCAACTCGCTTGGTCATGGGCATCCCCATCTTGTGGAAACATTAAAAAACCAAGCGGAGAAAATTTGGCATCTCTCCAACCTTTTTGAAATTCCAGGTCAAAAGCAGCTGGCAACGAGACTTTGTGACAACAGTTTTGCTGATCGTGTTTTCTTTACCAATTCTGGCGTTGAGGCCATGGAAATGGCGATTAAAACGGCGCGCCGATATCACTACGCACAAGGCAATCCGGATCGCGTAAACATCATCACATTTGAAGGCGCTTTTCACGGGCGAAGCACAACGACGATTGCTGCCGGCGGACAAGCCAAATATCTGGAAGGCTTTGGCCCTATTGCGCCAGGGTTTATCAATCTTCCCTTTGGCGATCATGATGCTTTAAAGGCAGCAATCGATGATAAGACGGCTGCAATCTTGGTCGAACCTATTCAGGGCGAAGGCGGTATTCGTGAAGTGCCTGCGCAGTGTTTGCGTGGCTTGCGCGAACTGTGTGATGAACATGGTATCCTGCTGATGTTTGATGAAGTGCAAACTGGCATTGGCAGATGCGGTAAACTGTTTGCGCATCAAATTCATAATGTCGAGCCGGACATCATGGCAATTGCTAAAGGCATTGGTGGCGGATTTCCTTTAGGCGCTTGCATGGCAACAGAAGAAGTTGCTCTGGCGATGGTTTTGGGAACGCATGGATCTACCTTTGGCGGCAACCCGCTCGCCATGGCAATTGGCAATGCTGTTTTGGATGTGGTTCTGGAAGATAACTTCATGGACGAGGTAAATGACAAATCCATATTGTTCCGTCAGCATTTGGCAGAACTCGTTGATACCTATCCGGATTTGCTTGAGGGCGTTCGCGGTGCAGGCTTGTTGGTCGGTTTAAAAGCAAAAGCGCTTAATCTTGATTTGATCGCTGCCATGCGAGATCAAGGCTTGTTGACAGTTGGTGCAGGTGACAATGTTATCCGTATTTTACCGCCGCTGATTATCAGTGAAGACGATATTCGTGCTGTACGTGATAAAATGATTGCAGCCTTTGATGCTTATAAAGCGGCTCAGAAAGCTTAATCATCATGAAATCTCAACCCCGTCACTTTCTCGATATTTCGAGCGTAGATATGGATTCCCTAAAAGGCATTATTGCGTCCGCGCATGAGATGAAATCATCCGGTACGAAAGACAAGCCTTTAGAGGGCAAGATGCTCGCCATGATTTTTGATAAACCTTCAACACGTACCAGAGTGTCTTTTGATGTTGGGATGCGTCAGTTGGGCGGTGAGACAATCATATTGTCAGGTTCAGAAATGCAGCTTGGTCGAGGTGAGACCATTGCAGATACGGCCAAGGTACTGTCACGCTATGTGGACGCTATAATGATCAGAACAACAGAGCATGACCGCGTTTTAGAGTTGGCTGAAAATGCGACTGTGCCCGTGATTAATGGTTTAACAGACGATACGCATCCGTGCCAGATTATGGCTGATGTCCTCACGATAGAGGAAAGGCTAGGCACGTGCGAAGGCAAAAAGGTCGTCTGGACGGGGGATGGCAACAACGTATTAAATTCGTTGATTGAGGCCAGCAGTGTGTTTAATTACGAACTTGATATTGCTGTGCCAAAAGGCCACGAACCAGATGATAAATATATGCAATGGGCAAAAGAGCGTGGTTCCAAAATCAACCTTGGGCATGATGCAAAAACTGCCGTGATGGGAGCGGATTGTGTTGTCACCGATACCTGGACGTCGATGGGTTTTGAAGGTGAAGCATCAGGCCACAATACGTTCATGCCTTATCAGGTAAATGATGAGCTTATGGCAAAAGCGAATGAAAGCGCTATTTTCATGCATTGCTTGCCGGCTCACCGTGGTGAAGAAGTAACCGACAGCGTCATGGATGGTATCCAGTCAGTCGTGTTTGATGAAGCAGAAAACCGTCTTCATGCGCAAAAAGCTATTTTGGCTTGGTGTCTTAACTCCAGTAATTGAGTAGTGAAATATGTCTGATTCAGTAAATCCGGAAAATCAAGAATATCAATTCGTCGGTGACGATGTCGTTGTGCCTTTTGCTGTTGAGCCTTTGGATATTCGCGGACGTGCAGTGCATCTGGGCGATATGCTCGATACAATTTTAAAGCGACATGAATATCCCCAAGACATCGCATTCCTGATGGCTGAAATGATTACGCTTACCGTTCTGCTTGGCACATCCTTGAAGTTTGAAGGCAACTTTATTCTGCAAACCCAATCTGATGGGCCTGTATCCTTGGCAGTTGTGGATTTTTCTACTCCTGATTCAATCAGGGCGTATGCGCGTTATAACAAGGAAGACTTCGAAAAAGCTTTCAAGGCTGGAAAGACTAGCCCTCGTGACCTGCTCGGTGAAGGGATTATGGCGATGACCATAGACCACGGCGTCGACATGCAGCGCTATCAAGGCATTGTAAAACTTGATGGCATCACGCTTGAAGAAGCAGCGCATGAATACTTCAAGCAGTCAGAACAAATTCCAACACGCATCAAGCTTTCAGTGGCGCAAATTCTTCGTGCATCCAAAGATGGTTCGATGACTGAAACAAGCTGGCGCGCAGGCGGTATTTTAACCCAATTTTTGCCTGAGTCAGAAGACCGCATTCAACAACGTGACTTGCCTAGTGGCGCTGAAGATGAGGAAGATAATTTCACCCATGATGATGCATGGCTGGAAGCTTCCGCCTTGATGGATACGGTTGGTGATGATGAGTTGACTGACCCACAAATAAACATAGAACGTCTTTTGTATCGCCTGTTCCATGAACATGGCGTACGGGTTTTTGAAGGCAGCCAGGTTTTGGACAAATGTACGTGTAGCCGTGAGAAAGTTGTTTCTCTTGTAAAAACTTTTAAAGATGACCCTGATAAACCTCTAAAGCCTGATGAAAGTTTCACGACGGTTTGTGAGTTTTGCAGCACATCTTATACGGTTTCTGCCAGCGAAGTATAAAAACCAGGCGTTAAGTCACATGGTTTTCAATCAATCGTTTACCCAAATTACAAACTTGTAACTTGCCGAAATCCTTCATTGCTATATTTATATTTATGTAAACAAATAGATATGGCCATGTTACAGAAAAACGACACACTGGAAATTGAGCTTGAAGAAGACACGGTGAAGCAGAATGGCTTAATCGCTTGGGTAAAAACACTCGGGCGCGTTATATTTCAATTTCTTTTGATGGCAGCAATATTGTTTGGCGGTTTTTTCTTTATGAACAAGCTGATTGACGCCAAAGTAGAACCGCCAAAACGCCCGCCATTCAAGACAGTCTATACCGTTGATACAGTCGTAGCTGAGCCTGGCAACTTTCAACCCTCCATGGTGGTTTACGGTGAGGTTCAAGCGTCCAAGACGGTTGATCTTCGTTCACTTGTCGCAGGCAAAATAGTTGAAGTAAGCCCGAAATTACAGGTGGGCAGCCGCATTGAAAAAGGTGAGATGCTGTTTCAGATTGATAAATTCAATTACGAGACTGCATTGGATAGCGCAAAATCTACCGTCATTGAGACAAAGGCACGGATTGCTGAAAATCAGGCGATGATCGCTATCGAAGAAGCGCGCATTAAAAGTTTGCAACAACAACTTGCCCTTGCACAAAGTGATCTCGAACGCATTAGCGCATTACAAAGACGGGGCAGTGCAACGCCGCGCGCTGTTGAAGAACGCGAGTTGATTGTCAGCCAGCGCTCCCAATCGCTCGAACAAAGCCAGTTAAATCTGGTTGTTGAAAGGTCTCGCATAGAGCAACTTAGAGCAGTGCTGGCACGTGCCGAACGCAGCATCGAAGAAGCAGAACGCGATTTAAAAGACACTGCGCTTTTAGCACCCATGTCGGGTGTCATTCGAGAAAATAACGCTTCGGAAGGCCGTCTGATCGGCGCCAATGATATGGTTGTATCGATGTATCGTGACGATAGGCTTGAAGTGCGTTTCACCCTTACTGATCAAAGATTTGGTCGCATACAATCGGACAAAATCGGTGTTGTAGGCCGTGAGGTTGAGGTCATTTGGGTTGTGGGTGGTGAAGAGTATAAATACCCGGCTAAAATAGAACGTATTGGCGCTCAGATTACTTCTGACCGTGGTGGTGTTGAAGTCATTGCCAGTATCGAAGGTGATTTGAACGACAGTCCGCTACGCCCAGGCGCATTTGTAGAAGTGACAGTACCGGACAAGCTTTTTGAAAATAACTACCGTGTTGCTGAAACAGCGCTCTATGATGGTAACAAGGTTTATGTGGCGGTTGATGGCGTATTGGAGGCGCGAAGCGTAAAGGTTTTGGCGCGTGATGGTGATTCAATTATCATTGATGGTGAACTTTCCGGAGGTGATGAAGTTCTAATTACCCGAATCGCGGAAATTTCTGAAGGATTGAATGTAAGACCCCCGCAACCTGCAACGCAGAATTAACTTGAGCCTAGAGGCAATAATCCATGATTGCACGTAAAATACCTGGTGGTGGCATCGTAAGTGTTTTTGCAAGGCATCCCAATGCTGCAAATTTGCTGATGGTTTTAATGATCATTTTTGGCGTCTTCGCAATCAGTAAAATCAACACTCAGTTTTTCCCTACCGTAGAACGCCAGGAAATTCGAGTATCCGTCACTTGGTCAGGGGCAAGTGCTGAGGATGTCGAGCAAAATATTCTGCAAATCATAGAGCCGGAGGTCCGCTTCATAGACGCCGTTGATAATATGATTTCCTATGCCCGTGAGGGTGCGGGATCAATATCTCTAGAGTTTCTGCCTGATGCAGACATGCAGCAGGCTTTGGCTGACGTGGATACGGCGGTGAAAGCTGTTACCAACTTGCCTGATGGTGCGGAGGAGCCAGAAATTTCCAAAGCCTCGTTCTTTGACCGTGTAGCGAGATTGTCCCTATCAGGTGACGTTCCCGAAAGCACACTGAGAATTCACGCTAAGAAAATCAGGGATGACCTGATTGAGCGTGGTATTGATAAAATATCCTTTGTCGGAATGCGCGATGTGGAATTGCAGGTTGAAATCTCCGAGCGTGAGTTGCGCCGTTTGGGCTTATCGATCTCGGATGTCTCCGCAGTTATTGCTGGCAACAGTCGTGATACGCCTTCGGGCCAGCTAAAGGGCGATGTTGAAAAACAGATACGCGCACTGGCAAATGCTGAAGACCCTACGGCGCTTAAAAGCATAGAAATAAAATCATTCGCTACGGGTGAAAAAGTTTTACTTGGCGATATCGCTACCATCAAAAACGGTTATGAAGATGGTCAATCTCGAGGCCTTTCTGGCGGGAAACCAGCCATTCAGATAACCGTTGAGCGTGCGTTAAGTGCGGATACGCTGAAGACTGCCAGAATACTTGATCAATATCTGTCAGAAATAGAAGACGTTATGCCGCCTGGCATTACACTCAAAAAATATGAGGTTCGCGCAGACTCGCTAGTAGAGCGTATTTCGCTTCTTTTCTGGAACGGTATCTTTGGCCTTGTGCTCGTGGTGGCGACATTATTTATTTTCCTAAACGCACGCATCGCATTTTGGGTTGCGGCTGGCATTCCGGTTGCCATGTTCGCGACGCTGGGCTTCATGCTTTTGATGGGGCAGACCATTAATATGATCACGCTTTTTGCGATGATCATGATGCTGGGTATCATCGTCGATGATGCCATTGTGGTAGGTGAACATACCGCCTCGCGTTTTGAGGCTGGTGATGAACCGTTTGAGGCTGCAGAAAACGGGGCAGGGCGCATGCTCACCCCCGTTATGGCTGCCATGATTACGACCATTGCGGCCTTCGCGCCCATGCTTTTGATCGGTGATATCATCGGGCAGATTATGGGTGTTATGCCTTACGTTGTTATTGCGGTGATTATTGCAAGCTTGATTGAATGTTTTCTCATTCTTCCAGGTCACTTGGCGCACACGCTCCAGCACAAGCCAAAACGCAAATGGTCTTTCTGGCGTCAAATGTTCTTCGCCAGTTTGATTGGTGGTATTTTGATTTCCGTGATGAACCGCGTTTCATCAGGATCACTGGATTTGGCAGGCGTGCCTGTCTTGAAACCGATACTGGATGCGCAGGAAAACGGTTCCATCGTTCTGTTCATTCTACTGATTACAATATGTTCACTCTTCGTTGGAACACTTTTTGAAGGTGTCTTTTGGCTATTAAAAAAATTATCACCACAAGACAGAGGACCACATGATCAGGGAAGATTTAGAAACTGGTTTGATGGTCACTTCAATGCTTTCAGGGATGGGCCTTTTAACTGGATGGTCTCGCTTTCGTTCAGATGGCGCTATGTAACGGTTGCAGTCGCACTTGCCAGCGTTATGGTTTTGGCCGTTGGACCAATTCGCGGCGAGCAAGTCAAATTTGTATTTTTCCCTTCGCCAGAAGCTGAAAACATTCGTGCAAGATTGGTTTTTAATGCCGGTATTCCTGAACAACGCGCTTTTGAAATCATAAATGAAGTCGAAGAGGCGCTAACGCGTGCTACCAATGATTTGACGGGTGGTGAAGAAGAACTGGTAACAGCCGTGTTCACCACGCTTGGCAGTGCTGGACGAAGTGTTGGAGACAATTTGGCTGAGTTGCGCGTTCAACTGTCATCGTCTGAAGTCAGAACCATTCGCACACCGGACATCGTAAAGGCCTGGCGCAAGGCTTTGCCAAAACTGGCAGGCGCAAAACGCATAGCCATCTTTGAATCACGAGGTGGCCCTCCAGGGCGTGACCTGGATGTTGAAATTATCGGCAGTGATGTAGCAACATTGAAAGAAGCGGCAACGCAAGTCATCCCGATTATACAAGCGATCAATGGCGCTTCAGGCGTTGCAGATGATTTGCCTTTTGGCAAACCCGAACTCATCATGAGACTTCTGCCGCGAGGTGCCGCATTGGGCTTTAGCATTGATGAGGTTGGTCGTCAGGTTCGCAATGCATTTGATGGTGCCATTCCAAGACGTTTTGCGCGCGGTGATGATGAAGTTACCATAAGGGTATTGCGCACAACTCGCGATGAGGGTGGCGACAAGTTGCGTAACTTTGAGCT
Source organism: uncultured Rhizobiaceae group bacterium (assembly GCA_937951455.1). Lineage (GTDB taxonomy): Bacteria > Pseudomonadota > Alphaproteobacteria > Rhizobiales > Rhizobiaceae > JAALLB01. The sequence goes on along the minus strand of CALFBU010000104.1, from coordinate 1,141 downwards.
TCGCAGCCCGCAAGGTCAGTTCGTACCACTTGGCGAAGTTGTGGAGCTTACCGAAAAGCAGGGTTTCTCCGCCATTCAGCGCGAAGATGGCAAGACGATAGTTTCAGTCACAGCAGATCTGAATACCGATATCGTTACAACCGATAAGGCAATTGAAATTTTGCAGGCAGGTGAATTGCCAAGGGTAATGGATGCTATTGGCGTTGATTATCGTTTTGGCGGCAAAGACGAAGAGCGCAAGAAAGCATTTTCTGATTTAACAACCGGTATCTACATCGCGCTGGCGGTTATTTATATTGTGCTTGCATGGGTTTTTGGCAGTTATTTCCGTCCGATCGCGATCATGTTGATCATCCCGTTTGGTCTGGTCGGGGCGGTAATGGGTCATTGGATAATGGGCTTTAAACTCACCATACTCTCTTTCATTGGTCTGCTTGGGTTGGCTGGCATTCTGGTAAATGATTCCATTATTCTGGTCAGTCGTCTTGATGAACGGTTGGACGAAGGCGAAACGCTTCCTGAAGCAGCTATCGGTGCAAGTCGTGACCGTCTTCGTGCTGTCTTGCTGACATCACTCACCACCATCGGCGGACTTGTACCCTTGATGTTTGAAAAAAGCCTTCAAGCACAATTCCTGCTGCCCATGGCGATTACCATTGTCTTTGGTCTGGGGCTTGCAACGTTGATTGTCTTGTTCCTCGTACCAGCCTTTATCGGCATTGGTTATGATATACGCTGGTCGCTGGAAAAGGTTTTTGGTGAACGTGAAAAGCGATCACAACAGCCGGCCGAATAAAGCTAGGCTCTCCAAAACCTTGGCATAAACAGGACGAGAACGGTGAAGAGTTCCAGCCGGCCTACAAGCATTGCGGCAGACAATATCCATTTCGCTGTATCGTTTAAATCCTGAAACGTTGATGCAGGGCCAATTGTACTACCAAGCCCCGGGCCTACGTTTGAAATGGCTGTGCCTGCTGCAGACATTGAGGTTAGAAAATCGAGCCCTGTTAGATTCAACAGAATTGCAAAAATACCAAACAACAGAAAATATACGGCAAAGAAATTCATCACCGCTGTCGCAGCTGAATCTTCTATTTGTTTTCCATTAAAGCGCATGATAAAAATACCGTTTGGATAGAAA
>CALFBU010000103.1 GCA_937951455.1 uncultured Rhizobiaceae group bacterium | reverse complement strand
GCCGACTATCAAAAGAAAGCAACTTTCGTTCGCATCTCTGGTGCAGGTCTTCGTGAAAGTCATGCCCATGATGTTACAATTACGCGTGAAAGCCCGAATTATCATCGGTCAACATAAGGTCTGGTAGAAGCATGGAAATCGACTTCCTTTGGACGTTTGAAAAAACCTGGCAATTAAAACTGCTTGTCATGATGATGATAGGCCAGATGCTCTTGACCATCTGGCTCTACATTCAAATGGCTAAAGCCAGAATAAAGTCTGTTAAAGAGGGCCTAGCCACGCGTGAAGATTTTTCCGTTGTAACAAATGAACCTGCCGCAACAGCAATTTATTCAAGAGCTCTTTCCAATCAGTTTGAACTACCAGTGCTGTTCTTTGTAATCATCTTGAGTGGTATAGCAGTTGGCGTATCCAGTTGGATCACGGTTGCGCTGGCATTTCTTTTTGTGATTTCACGCGTTGTGCATGCCAGAGAAATGATTGGTGAAAATCGCGTGATGAAACGCAGAGGCATGTTCATCAATACGATGCGTGTCTTCATGTTGCTTTTGTTAGAGCTGTTTATTTCAACGATTTTCTTTCTAGAAGTCTGAACAATGTTCGCCTTGCCAGATGTCATCTTAGTACCAGTGTTTGGACATTTGGCATTGATATTTTTCTTGTTTGTCATGGTATCCATCAAGCGTATGTCGGCAGTCGCTCAAGGAAACTTACAAACAGATGATTTGGCGTACAAAAGTAACGAGCCTGAAGCATCAAGGCGATGGGCAAATAATCTCAATAATCAATTTGAAGTTCCGATTTTATTTTATGTGTTGATTGCACTTCTTTATGCTACGGACTCGGTTAACTGGATTTATTGTGCGCTGGCCTTTGTATTTTTGTCGGGACGCATACTTCATACATTTGTTCAGGTAAGCGGCGATAATGTTGGCTTGCGTGGTAAGGTTTTCACAATTAACTTTCTTGCGATTGCCTGCATGTGGTTGGTGTTCTTTTTTGATAGGTGGTTTTCCTAATGCGTTTGGGTGGCAGGCTGCAAGCAGCCATTGAAGTTCTCGATGATATTGATGCGCGCAGACGTCCTGCGGGCGATGCACTCCGCGATTGGGGCTTGGCGCATCGATTTGCAGGTTCTGGGGATCGTGCAGCCATTGGTAATCTGGTTTACGATTGTCTGCGTCAAAAAACGTCCCTTAAATATCTTGCAGGCAGCGAAGAAAATCGCGCTCTGGTATTTTCGCTTTTAGTCAACAGCTGGAATATGAGCGAGGCTGAACTGCGAGAAACGTTGGACGGCGACAAGTTTGCGCCTGAGCTTCCTTCTGAAGATGAATTCTCCGCAATGGCCGCGCGTGATTTGTCAGATGCAGAGCCGCATATTCAAGCCGATATTCCTGAGTGGTGTATCCCCAGTTTTGAAGCAAACTTTGATGATGAATGGATTGATGAAGCAAAGGCCTTTGGCAATCGTCCCCCCTTGGACATCAGAGTAAACACTTTAAAATCGACACGTGACAAAGTGCTCAAACAATTGGGCAGACAAGACGCAAAACCAACTTTGATTGCGCGTCATGGTATTAGAATAGAATCAGACAAGCCTTTCGCGCGCCAGCCAAATGTACAGGCAGAAGAGAGTTTTCAAAAAGGACGTTTTGAAATTCAGGACGAAGGCAGTCAAATTGTTGGCGATCTTGTCTTTGCCCGCGGTGGCGAGAGCATTCTTGATTATTGCGCAGGCGGTGGCGGCAAAACGCTTTCTCTTGCAGCAAGCATGGAAAACAAGGGGCAAATACACGCTTATGACAGCGATAAATCCCGCCTTGCGCCAATTCATGAACGTTTGAAACGTGCTGGCACAAGAAATGTCCAGGTTCATGCGCCAAAATCCGACATGTCAGCGCTATTAGGAAAAATGGATAAAGTGGTCATCGATGCACCGTGTACAGGCTCTGGAACCTGGCGCAGACGACCGGATGCCAAATGGCGATTTGACGAAAAAAACATGGAAACACGGGTCGAGCAACAAGAAGAAGTCTTGAGCGAGGCGGCACCATTTGTAAAACCTGGCGGACATCTGATTTATATCACTTGCTCAATTTTTCCTGAAGAAAATGAAAATCAGGTTTATAGCTTTACTGAAAACAATCCTGAGTTTGAAATCGTCTCAGCAGGGGAAGTTTGGCAAGACCTATTTGGTTTTGACAAGCCTGCACCATGGTCATCAGATATGAAAACCATCACGCTAACACCGGCATCAACCAATACGGACGGTTTTTTCTTCTGTGTTATGGAACGAAAAAATAACTGATGGTCACAACAAGACATGACTGAATATCTTGCAGAGTTTTGGTTAGATTTTTCCAAATCTGAAAACATGATTGGCCACTTGGCCTACGCTTTGCTGATTACATCCATGATGATGCGTAATATTAATTGGTTGCGTGCGCTTGCAATTATGGCTGGTTCTATCTCTGCCGTTTATTATTGGACTTTGGATGACAAGGTCTCAATGTTTTGGGAGACACTATTTACACTGGTAAATATCGCTCAATTCATGATCCTGCAAATTGAGAACAGGCGTGGAATTTTTAATGAAGATGAAGATTATTTCATTAAAACCTGCATTCCGAACATAGAACGCTCCTATGCTAGGCGTTTGGTAAAGCTTGGCGCATGGACAGAAGTGCAAGATGAAACAATTCTGGTTTTTGAAGATAAAGTGCCAGACAAATTGAAATTTATCATTAGTGGTAGCGCTGATGTTTTTCGAAATGGCAAATTGATTGGTAAAGTTGGTAGGGGCGACTTTCTTGGTGAAATTAGTTATTTGACTGGAGAGAAAGCGACAGCAACAGCTGTTGTAACGCAGCCAGTGCGCTATCTTGCTTTTGGACAAGAGCGGCTAAAAAATTATTTGGCTAAAAATGCTGAAGTGCGTTATGCGCTTGAGGCTTCTTTTAATCGCAATCTTGCTGACAAATTGGTAAAGTCCAATTCAAACAGTGCGTAACTTGAAATCAACAATTGCAAGCTTTGGCTTGATAATTTAAATCCCTGATATGACAAAACCATCAAACTCCCTTCTTATCATCGATTTCGGCTCACAAGTGACACAACTTATTGCAAGGCGTGTTCGCGAAACCGGGGTTTATTGTGAAATTCATCCGTTTAATTCAGCCTCACAAGCTTTTGCGGACATGAATCCAAAAGCGGTTATCTTTTCTGGCGGGCCAGCCTCAGTTCCAGAAGAAGGTTCACCGCGCGCGCCTCAAGAGGTTTTTGATAGCGGCCTGCCAATCATGGGCATTTGTTACGGTCAACAAACTTTATGTGCTCAATTGGGCGGAACGGTAGAAGGTGGTCACCACAGAGAATTTGGTGCAGCAGATATTGAAATACATAAATCAAGCCCGCTGTTTGAAGGCGTTTGGGAAGTGGGTCAAAAATATCCTGTCTGGATGTCACACGGTGACCGTGTCACACAATTGCCCGAAGGCTTTGAGGTTGTAGCGACTTCTCCAAATGCACCTTGCGCGGTTGCAGTCGACGAAGCGCGTAACTATTACACGACCATGTTTCACCCGGAAGTGGTGCACACACCAGATGGTGCGAAGATTCTGGAAAACTTTGTTCATAAAATTGCAGGCATCGAAAGCGACTGGTCAATGTCCGCTTACAAGGACAAAGCCATAGAAGCCATTCGCGCACAGGTTGGCGATAAAAAAGTAATCTGTGGTCTGTCAGGTGGTGTTGATTCTTCCGTTGCTGCACTTTTGATCCATGAAGCCATTGGCGATCAACTTACCTGTATCTTGGTTGACCATGGTTTGATGCGCATGAACGAAGCGGCTGAAGTCGTTTCCATGTTTAAAGAGCATTATAACATCCCGCTCATTCACGTGGATGCTTCCGATATGTTCATCAACGCGCTTGAAGGTGAAGCTGATCCGGAAACCAAACGAAAAACCATCGGCAAACTTTTCATCGATGTGTTTGAAGAAGAAGCCAAGAAACTGGGCGGCGCTGATTTCCTTGCGCAGGGTACACTCTATCCAGATGTGATCGAAAGTGTTTCTTTTACCGGCGGTCCATCGGTTACCATTAAAAGTCACCACAATGTAGGCGGTCTGCCTGAACGGATGAACATGCAATTAGTGGAGCCACTTCGCGAACTTTTCAAGGATGAAGTGCGCGTTTTGGGGCGTGAACTTGGGCTGCCGGACAAATTCGTAGGGCGTCACCCATTCCCGGGCCCCGGCCTTGCCATCAGATGCCCAGGTGGTATCACACGAGATAAGCTGGAAATTCTGCGCCAGGCAGATGCAATCTATCTCGATGAGATTAGAAACGCGGGTCTCTACGATGAAATCTGGCAAGCCTTTGCCGTGCTGCTACCCGTTCAAACGGTTGGTGTTATGGGTGATGGAAGAACCTATGAATTCGTCTGCGCACTCAGAGCCGTCACATCAGTCGATGGCATGACAGCCGATTTCTATCCCTATGATATGAAGTTCCTTGGAAAAGCAGCAACCCGCATCATCAACGAAGTACGCGGCATTAACCGTGTGGTTTATGATGTAACCAGCAAGCCACCCGGTACGATTGAGTGGGAGTAAGCAAATGCTGCTGCGAAGCAGCTGAAAACAATTGTGAATTGTTTTCAGTCTTCCAACACCCGAAAAGCTGGTCGAGGGTTGCCAAACATCTACAACAGTCCGTTCGGCAGAGGTTGCTCATTGGCTGTATTCGCGCGGCGGAAATAAAACGTTACCGTTGCAGAGACAATCACAATGAAGAGCGAATAAAGAACCGGCACTGCGTTTACCGCTTGTTGTTCTGCCCCAGAGAAAGTGAACGCCACCACTGCAATGGCTAGTGGACCGTTTTGAATACCGGTTTCAAGTCCGACTGTTCGGGCATTTCGAGGATGTAGTTTCAAGGCCTTAGCGAAGAGATAACCAATGGTGATGCCGATCAGACCCAGCGCGATGGAAGCGAAATAGGTTTCCCAGCCTGTTTCCAAGAGGAAAGTCCAGTTGCGCGGTATCCATGAGACGATAAGGAACAGTATGAAGAAGATCGCCAATAAAGAACCCATGAACTCTGTCACAGCGCCCACATTAGCATTGAACTTACGCAAGACCATGCCAATGGCAACGGGTACTAGCATCAAAACGAGTGTGGCAATGATGTTTTTGCTTGGGATGTCGATTTCCAAAGCACCTGCATAAAATACAAGCACGATCGGAATGAGCACGACACCAAAGACGGTAGAAGTTACCGTCATTAAAACGGAAAGCGCAAGATTGCCTTTCGAAAAATAGGTGAAGATGTTGGAAGTCGTACCGCCCGGCATGCATGACATGATCAGGATGCCAATCTTGATTGTGTCAGATACTGGCAAGACAAGTGCGAGAATAAAACCAATAAGCGGCATGAACCCATACTGTGATATGACCCCGATTGCCAATCCTTGAGGGCGTTTCAGCGCGAGGGTAAAATCACGCGGTGTCAGCGAGGCGCCCATGCCAAGCATGATAACAAAAATCATTAAAGCCAAAATGGCTTGTTCGAGTGGTCCAACCATTATGCTGCTCCTGAAGTATCTTCAACGCGTAAATCCTTACGCAAAATTTTACCCACATTGGATTTCGGCAATTCATCACGAAACTCAACAAGTTTAGGTACTTTATAATTTGTGAGATGTTCCTTGCAGTAGCTGCGAATGCTCTCTGTGGTAAGTGTTTCATCCTGCTTTACGATAAACGCTTTCACCGCTTCGCCCGCTGCACCATCTGGAACACCGATCACGGCAACCTCCATGACGCTGGGATGCGCTGCCAAGACATCCTCGATTTCATTGGGATATACATTAAACCCTGACACAAGGATCATATCTTTCTTACGGTCGACAATACGGAAATAACCATCTTTATCCATGGTGGCGATGTCGCCGGTTAACAGCCAGCCGCCCATCATGGTCTTGGCCGTTTCATCCGGCTTTTTCCAATAACCCAACATGATTTGCGGGCCTCGTGCGGCCAGCTCACCTGCTTCGCCGACGGGAACTTCTTTGCCCTTCTCATCAAGACAGCGGATATCCGTAGATGGCAGCGGAATGCCGATTGAATTGGTTCGGGTTTTACCCAGCGGGTTAAAGGTTAAAACAGGCGATGTTTCTGTAAGGCCGTAGCCCTCTAGTGCTGGTGCCCCTGTAATTTCTTCCCATCTTTCGGCGACGGATGATTGCATGGCCATGCCACCAGATGAAGCAAATTTGAGATGTTTTGGTGGAGAATCGAGAAACCATAATTCGTTATTCAACCCGTTGAAAAGTGTATTTACACCGCTCATCCAGGTGATTTTATAATTTTCAAACGCCCGCTTCAGGTTGGAAAGTGGCCTTGGATTTGGGATGAGAATATTATGGGCGCCAATGGAAAAGAAGCCTAGGAAATTCACGGTAAAGGCAAAAATATGATAAAGGGGTAGCGCTGTTAGAGCCACTTCCTTGCCTTTTTCAACACCGGTGATCAACTCCATTGTTTGCGCAACATTCATCAAGATATTTTTATGAGAGAGCATGGCGCCTTTGGAGACACCCGTGGTGCCACCCGTATATTGAAGACAGGCGATATCATCGGGTTGAATGCCGCTTCTATAGTGCTGTATCGGCGTGTTAATCTCATCTTGCTTGTCGCGCCCTGCCTGAAGTGCAGCTGGCAAACGGATGTGCGCCATTTCGACGGGTTTGACAGTTTTATCCCAATATTTCTGAACGACGCCAATAATGGCCTTCGGCATTGAAGGCAGAAACTCTGCAACTCGTGTCACGATAATATTGGGAACAGGATGTCCCTTGGTCGCTTCAACAAGCTTGTCAGCAAACATGTCAACGATGATGATTGCAGACGGCTCAGCATCCTCAAACTGCTTGGCCATTTCTTCTGCGGTATAAAGCGGATTCACATTGACCAGCACACAGCCTGCCTTGAAAATTCCCATGGCAGCAACCGGATAGGAAAGACAGTTGGGCATTTGAACGGCTACACGGTCACCTGTCTTCAAGCCAGCCGATTCTCGTAAATATATTGCAAGCGCATCCGACATTTCGTCAATTTGCGCATAACTTAATGTGCCATTCATGCCATTCGTCATGCAGACCGTAAACGCGGGTTGATCTGAATAAACGGAAGCAGTGGCAGTTATAAAATCACCAATGGATTGATAAGGCAGCGCGTCAATTTCTTTGCGAACATTAGACGAGTAGCAGGCCTCCCAAGGCCGAGCAGTATCCGACATAGCTTCCTCCCAGAACTATAATTTTGATATTGGTCAAACTCGATCAGGAAAGATATACTTTTGGCCAATACTCTATGTTTCAGCCAGAATAATGCTTTGTAGTCAATGACTATGATTGAACAATCACTAGAAGGAAGGGTTGAATTTAGTCAATCTTCACAAAAACCAATTCGGAAATATTGCCGTGTTCGTAGACCCATGCTTCTTTGTCGCCTTTGAAAAAGCGGCGGTCTGGTGGGCAGATTTCAGGATTCATGTCTGCAATATCCAGCAACACGTCGTCCATTTCTTCTGCAAACTTATCTGCAGACGCCATGTCTGTCAGTTCCATCGGAAATTCATTATCACCATTTTTGATGCTCATGAGGACGTACTCCATACGAATCGCTAATAACAGAGTTCATTGTGACCCAAGTTGGTAAGCAGGGAGTTAATGCTTGGTAAGCAGAAGGTTAATTTTAGTTTTTTATCAAAGCCCTAAAATGCAAAAACCACCGCCCATAAGGGCAGTGGTAGTTTTTGGGTTTTGAGTGGGAGGAAGTTCAAAACCAACGTTTACTTTTGTTTGTAAACCCACCCGGATAAGGGGTTCCGGGTGGGCTTACGTATGGCAACCGCAATGGGTGGGGGAAGGTTGCCAAGTACGGAAGTGCGCTTCCGATGATTTAGATGTAGATACTGTGACACAGAAAAAATGTGCATTATTGCACACTTTGGAAATCAGCATGATTTTCGATAACCGTAAAGTAACAAGGAATTAATGTAATAGACCTTGCTCATCTGTCTCTGCCGCATTAGGAATCAACAACAGACTTATTGCGGAGACAGCATGTTCCATTCATTTTTCCCAAATCCAAGAGTGTTTTTTCCATCATTTTTGATTTGGAGCGCCTTCGCAATGTTTCTTTGGCATGTGGGTGGCGCGAGCGGATGGGGCAATTATATTGGCCTACCGCAAGAAGAGGGCGCCAATCAGGTAGCTACGCTCAGGTTTTTCTATACCAATGATATTCTCTGGTATTACATTTACTATGCACTATGCGTTTTGGCATTCACGCTGTTCTGGTTCAAGATGGCGCCACACAGGTGGCAATGGTGGTCAGTACTTGGCTCCGCCTTCATTATATTCAGTGTTGGCTATTCCGTTCAGGTAAGCGTTGCGCTTAACAATTGGCGTGGTCCGTTTTTTGACAAGGTCAATCAGGCGATCAACGAGAAAGACCTGCCAGCCTCAGAACTTTATTGGGGACTGGTCGATTTCGCACTCATCGCTTTTGTTTTTATTGCAGTGCTTGTGATGGTTCGTTTTTTCACCAGCCACTATTTGTTTAGATGGCGCAAGGCGATGACGGAATATTATCAGGACAATTGGGGTAGACTGCGCCACATCGAAGGCGCGTCCCAGCGTGTTCAAGAAGATACTCAACGCTTTGCAAAGACCATGGAAGATCTTGCAACCAGCGCGATCGATGCTGTTTTGACACTCATTGCGTTTATGCCGATTTTGATTAGGCTTGGTGAAAATGTAACTGAACTGCCGTTGATAGGCGCGGTGCCATATCCCCTTGTAGTGGCTGCAATTGCCTGGTCACTTTTCGGTACAGTGCTGCTGGTAGTTGCTGGTATTCGTTTGCCGGGACTTTATTTCAACAACCAGAAAGTTGAAGCAGCCTATCGTAAGGAACTTGTATACGGAGAAGATGATTTAGAACGCGCAGCGCCACCCACTTTACGTGAGTTATTCGAGAATGTCCGTAAAAACTATTTCCGACTTTATTTCCATTACATGTATTTCAACGTCGCGAGATACATGTATCTGCAGGCTGATAATATTTTCACGATTTTGATTTTGATACCAAGTTTTGCCGCAGGAACTCTAACGCTTGGTTTGTTCCAGCAAATCGCTTCTGCATTTGGGCAGGTTTCAAATTCATTCCAGTATTTGGTAAATTCATGGAGTACAATCGTTGAACTGCTTTCAATCCACAAACGACTGAAAGCTTTCGAGGCTATTTTGGACGGTGATGAATTGCCGACAGAAGATCAGGAATATTTGGCGAAAAATATGCCATCTGAATAAAAGGGAAGACGATAATGGGAATGTTGATTTTAGGCTTGGCGCTTTTCATCGGAATGCACATGGTGCGCATTGTTGCTCCTAGCTTGCGTGATGCAGGCATTG
>CALFBU010000102.1 GCA_937951455.1 uncultured Rhizobiaceae group bacterium | reverse complement strand
TTGCAGCAGAAGAAACCCGTATTCTTTTGGGTAATCTGGCTTTGTCCAACCCCTCAAGTGAGATCGGTTTAATCAAATATCGTGCTGCCCCTCTCCTGCTTTGATCGACGCCTAAAACAACGCCTTCTAACTGCGTTGTGGTTTGCCGTTCGATGATTGGTGTTTGATTTAGAAGCGTCGCTAATTGTGCTAAAAACATACCTGTCAAAATTGCGACCAAGCACAATAAAAAATAATAGAGCTTGGTTTGAAGTTCCAGTTTTAACGCAAGGCCAAGAAGAACCAGAGGTGTTAAAGTTAGCGCATAAATAGAGGGCTCTGCAGGAATGGCGAAATAAATCAGAATACCAAAGCCCAGAAAAACCGGAAGGAAATTAAAGCCAAGTCCCGTCTCCACTTCATGAACCAGATCCTGCTTTAAACTTCCCTTTGCATCCAGCAAATAATTAGAGGTTTTTAATCGCAAACGCTTGAAACGCGTTAAAGAAACTGGCGCGTGGAAACTCTTTGCTTCAAGAGCAAACCATTCCGTTTTTATATGCGCCTCTGTATTTTGTTCTTCTTGCTTTTGTTTTATCTGGACGCCTGACGATTTTTCCTTTGTCAAACCAGACCTGCTTAAATTACTTGTCTCTTTTACCCACTATGCTAAATGAGCAATAACTTCATCAAATAGACAAATTGAGCCGACTGCAAGTTTTCGTCATGGCTCATCAACCGAGCACATACATTTATGACCAAACCTGTCATCACCCGATTTGCGCCATCTCCTACCGGCTACCTTCATATTGGTGGTGCACGAACAGCTCTTTTCAATTGGCTTTACGCAAAGGCGAATGGGGGAAAAATGTTACTTCGAATTGAAGATACCGATCGCAAGCGCTCGACTGAAGATGCCATTTTAGCCATCAAGGATGGGTTGTCTTGGCTTGAGCTTGAGTGGGATGGTGAGGCTATTTCCCAATATGCACGTGCAAACAGACATCGCGAAATTGCGCATCAAATGGTCGAAAATGGATCGGCTTATAAGTGTTATTGCACGCCAGAAGAAATTGCGGCCATGCGGGAAAAGGCACAAGCTGCGGGCTTGCCGCCTAAATACGATGGGACCTGGCGCGACCGTAATCCCTCGGAAGCACCAGAAGGTGCGCCATATGTCATTCGCCTGCGCGCACCGCTGGAAGGGCATACTATTGTCGATGATCAGGTTCAAGGTGAAGTCAGTTTTGCCAATTCGGATCTCGACGATCTTATTCTTTTGCGATCTGACGGCAATCCAACTTACATGTTGGCCGTGGTTGTGGACGATCATGACATGGAGGTTTCTCATATTATTCGCGGTGATGATCACCTCATCAATGCAGCACGTCAAACGCTGATTTTCAAGGGCATTGGCTGGGATGTACCGACCATGGCACACATCCCGCTTATCCATGGCGCAGATGGGGCGAAACTGTCCAAACGTCATGGCGCAACGGGCGCAGAAAAATACCGCGAAATGGGCTACCTGCCAGCGGCGTTGCGCAACTATCTTGTCAAACTGGGATGGTCACATGGTGATGATGAAATCATGACAACCGAACAGATGATCGAGTGGTTTGGGTTTGACGGCATGAACAAGGCGGCCGCACGATTTGATTTCACGAAGCTTGAAGCAATCAATGGCCAATACATTCGAGAGTCTGGTGACGCTGAACTATTGGCTTATTTCGAAACTGTGGCGAATGAAATTGAAGGCGGACAATTTATCCTCGATAACTTGAACGATGAAACCCGACCTATGCTTTTAAAAGCAATGCCTGCTCTTAAGGATCGCGCCAAAACACTTATCAATCTGGCACAAGGCGCTGCTTTTATTTTCGAAGCAAGCCCTATCCCGATGGAAGAGAAAGCTGCCAAACTTCTGGATGAAAACGGACTTGCCGTGATCCGCGGTATTCTGCCAGCGTTTGAAGCGCTGAATGACTGGACTCCTGATAGTGTTGAGCAATGCATTCGTGATTATACGGAATCAAATGACACCAAGCTTGGTAAAGTCGCGCAACCCATACGAGCAGCTGTCACAGGTAAAGCCACTTCCCCTGGAGCGTTTGACGTATTGCAAATTCTTGGGCGTGAGGTTTCCTTGGCCCGTATGAAAGATGTGATAACATAAATCAAAAATCACTTTTACTTGTCTGTGTGACCTTTGTCTTACTTGTGTCATGGAGAGAAATCATATAGCTAATACCGCAAAGATACGTCTTTCATGGACTGTGTCAGCTTAACTAAAAAAAGAGCAATTGGCGGACAGTAGATAACGGTTATCTCTGGGCCCCTCCATAAGAAATCGTTTTGATTTTGAATGGCGTACTTGGCAAAAGCCGGTTGCGAATAGAAAGGACTATTTAATGGCTAACGACAAGGCAACCTTAAGCATCGGAGACAAGAGCTGGGATTTTTCTGTTCGTCAGGCTAGTGTTGGTCCAGACATAATAGATATTACTACACTTTATAAAGAAACTGGCGCTTTTACATTCGACCCTGGTTTCACTTCAACGGCGTCTTGTGAGAGTGACATTACATTCATTGATGGCGACGAAGGCATGCTTTTGCACCGCGGTTACGCCATTGACGAACTTGCTGATAAAGGCGATTTTCTTGAGACTTGCTATCTGCTTTTGTACGGTGAGCTTCCAACACAAGCTGAAGGCGATGCGTTTCGCCAGCGTGTAACTATGCACACCATGGTGCATGAGCAAATGAACAGATTTTATACGGGTTTCCGTCGTGACGCCCACCCTATGGCCATCATGTGTGGTGTTGTGGGTGCCTTGTCTGCGTTTTATCACGATTCAACTGATATTTCAGACGAAAATCAGCGTATGATTGCTTCTCTTCGCATGATTGCAAAAATGCCAACTTTGGCAGCCATGGCGCATAAGTATCACACAGGACAACCGTTTGTTTATCCTCGTAATGATCTGGATTATGCATCAAACTTCCTACACATGTGTTTTGCTGTTCCGACTGAGGAATATAAAGTAAATCCCGTTCTCGCGCGCGCTATGGACAAGATTTTCACACTTCATGCGGATCACGAGCAAAACGCTTCAACATCAACTGTACGTCTTGCCGGTTCATCTGGAGCAAACCCATTTGCTTGTATTGCTGCTGGTATTGCATGTCTTTGGGGGCCTGCGCATGGTGGTGCTAATGAAGCTGCCCTAAACATGCTACAGGAAATTGGCACGGTTGATAAAATTCCTGAATATGTGAAACGCGCAAAAGACAAAAATGACCCGTTCCGTCTTATGGGTTTTGGTCACCGTGTTTACAAAAACTACGACCCACGTGCGAAAATCATGCAAGCAACAACACATGAAGTGCTGAATGAACTTGGCATCAAAGATGATCCAACATTGGAAGTCGCGATGGAACTTGAGCGCATTGCACTTACAGATGAGTATTTCATCGAGAAGAAACTTTACCCGAATATTGATTTCTATTCAGGCATTACCCTTCGCGCCCTTGGCTTCCCGACAAACATGTTCACAGTGTTGTTTGCTGTAGCGCGTACGGTTGGTTGGATTGCTCAATGGAAAGAAATGATTGAAGATCCAAAACAGAAAATTGGTCGTCCACGTCAGCTTTACACAGGCCCAACAGTTCGCCCTTATGTTGATGTAAGTAAACGATAATTTCTGAAAGATATTTTAAACAGGCCAGCTTTTAGCTGGCCTTTTTCTTTTTTGTATTAGGTATTTGCAATCTCAATAATTTTTTGTGCAGCAACTTTGGCGCCAGATGTTTCACTCTTTAATGTCTCAATAATCTTGTCGAAACCTTTAAGCTGAACGTTGCGCTCTTCGCCACTTATCATTAAGCGCTCCAACATACGTGCCAAATGTTCTGGATGAGCATTCTCATTAAGCCGCTCTGGCACAAACGGATAATCTGCTATCAAGTTTGGCAAGGCAGTTGTCCATGCCGTTATCATTTGACGAAGCTGCATCATGATACGGTCTAGTTTGTAGATTGAAATCATCGGCACTTTATAAAGCGCCAGTTCCAATATGACCGTCCCTGAAGTTGCAAGTGCGATGTCTGCGTTTTCAAAAGCCAGTTTCTTGGCCTCTTCACCGACAACAAGATTTGGTTTTACATCCCAATCTTTTATATGATCACGGATATCATCTTCTAATTTTCCTACCGCTGGCAGGGTTGCCTCGAAGACGTTCCCTCGACCTTTCAATATTGCCAGTGTGTCTCGAATGACAGGGAGCATAAGCTTAATTTCACCCCGTCTTGATCCTGGTAAAACCAGCAGTTTGGGTATATCTGCGCATTTTTTTCGTGCGCTTGTTGCGATAGAAGGAATTTCAGATGCCAGAGGATGCCCGACGTAGGTTGCGTCTGGTCCTCCAAGTTTTTTCAAGAGTTCTGGCTCGAATGGCAATATTGCCATGATATGATCGATGTAAGGTTTGATTTTTTTTGCGCGCCCTGCCCGCCATGCCCAAACGGTTGGCGCAACATATTTTACGATTTTCAGGTCGGGCAATTGCTTACGTACTTTTTTTGCAACGCGGTAAGAAAACTCGGGGCTATCGATCAGTAAAAGCACGTCTGGATTTTTCTCAATGATGTCATTGACCGTTTGACGTATTCTTTTGAGCAGGCTTGGCAATTTTTTGACGACGGCGGAAATTCCCATCACAGAGAGTTCTGATATATCAAAGAGACTATCAACACCACGTGCTTTCATGCGAGCACCACCCAATCCCATGGGTTCTATCGGTTGTGATAAACCATCAAATGCATTTATTAATTTTTCGCCAAGCGCATCGCCTGATTCTTCACCGACAACAAAATAAACACGAAGTTTCTTAGGCATTATGAACCACCTGATTCAAGACCGTAAACGAAAACGCCGGCTTGCTTTGCTATTTTGAGCGTCGTTTCCTTTTCAAGCAAAAGCGAATGGCCCGCTTCAATGGCGACACCTTTCAGGCCAGCTTTTATTACGCCTTCAATGGTTTGCGGGCCAATTGTTGGGAGGTCAGCGCGCATATCTTGATCTGGTTTCATGGTTTTTACCAGAACGCCATGTTTTCCATCTTCAAAGAGCCTGCCTGATGCACGCATGGAAGCAATTCGCTCCAACATGCCATCTGTACCCTCAATCCCCTCAACTGCAACGACACGTCCGCCCACTGCAACCGCCGCCTGACCAATATCAAGCGCGCCAAGTGCTTTACAGGCCTCAAATGCCTTGTCGATATTGTGCAAAGCTTTTTTTGACGGCTTCCTGCCAAATAACAGTCCCTTTGGCGTAAGTAATCCTGGCATTATTTCATGTGCTCCAATCACTGTGACGCCATGTTGATCAAACAGCTTCATCAACCCGGTCAAAAGTGAGTTATCTCCCCCTACCATAAAAGCCATAACCTTGGATAGCGAGACAACACCGCCCCAGTCCATATCTCTAAAGCGCAATGTAGGTCTGGTTACACCGCCTGCAAAGATAACCTGCTTAATATGATTACTTTCAAGATGTTTAAAAAAACGTCCCAACTTACCCCAAACAAAGAGCTCATTCTGATACTCATCAATCCAGGGTTCCACTTCACCCTCAATGCCTAAGATAAAAGGTTCATGGCCGATGGAGCGCAAATGCTCAGCCAGCTCTCTTGGCAGGCTACCGCGCCCTGCAAATATACCAACGTTTGCAATTATTTTGATTGGGGTATTTTCAGTGCTCATTAAGCACCCTAACTTTCCCTGTTCGACCTTGGTGTGCAAAGAGAGCGATTGTCTGAAGCTTTTATAAAATCCAGAATCGTTGCAACAACCGGATCATCACCCATTTCTTTTTCAGCATTTTTAACGGCCTCAACAATAGGAACATCTGAATTGAAGATATCTTTAAAGGCCTTGCGCGCTTTGTTGATGCTTTCGCGATTAATGTTCGCCCGTTTCATGCCAATCAGATTAAGCCCGCCCAGATAAGCCCGGTTTCCAAGAGCAATGCCGTAAGGAATAATATCGTTTTCGACGCCTGCAAGACCGCCAACAAACGCGTTGTTGCCAATTCGGCAGAACTGATGCACACCAGCACCACCACCCATAATAACATTGTCACCCACATGGCAATGTCCTGCCACCATGACCGCATTTGAAAAGATTACGTTATTGCCAATCTTGCAATCATGAGCAACATGCGCATTTGCCAGGAAGAAACAATTATTCCCAATGATGGTCTTTCCATCGTCGCCTTCAGTGCCGGGATTAATGGTAACCCCTTCACGAATGGTACAATCATCACCAATGGTCAGAGAATTTTCTTCGCCATGATATTTCAAATCCTGAGGCTCGTGACCGACAGAAGCAAAAGGAAAGATTTTTGCGTTCTTGCCAATAGTCGTATTACCCGCAATTACAGCGTGTGAATGCAAAACACTGCCTTCGCCTAGCTTTACGTCTGCACCAACATGACAAAAAGGGCCAATCGTTACATCCGCAGCAATTTGTGCGCCAGTTTCAACAACTGAACTCGTGTGAATATTCGTTGTCATTAGGCTCTGTCTTCCGGATCTACCATCATTGCGCCGATTTCGGCTTCTGCCGCTTTTTCGTCACCCACATAAGCTTCGCAATGATATTTAAAAATATTGCCACGCTGTTTTTTCTTTTCGACGCGAAGTTCAAGTACATCGCCCGGCACGACGGGACGTCTGAACTTTGCACCGTCAATGGTCATGAAATAAACGAGCTTGCGCTGACCTTCGGAATTTTTCTTAGCGCAAATTGCGCCTGCGGTTTGCGCCATGGCTTCCACAATTAAAACACCTGGCATGATCGGATCATCCGGGAAATGTCCAGCAAAATGCGGTTCATTAAAGGTCACATTCTTGATGCCAACCGCTGAAGTATCAGAATTTACATCAACAATTTTGTCGATTAACAAAAACGGATATCGATGCGGCAACAGCTTGAAGAGTTCTTTTACCTCAATTAAGCCCAGAGTTTCATCTGACATTACCCTTAACCCTTTTTCTTGTTTTTTCTATCACGCTTGTCTGCAAGCATAATTTTTGCTGCGTCTCGCATCCACTTTGATGCAGTAATTGCAGGATATCCCATCACTTTATCACCGGGTGCCACATCGCCATGCACACCAGATCCGCCACCGACTTGCGCGCCATCACCAATGGTTGTGTGCCCTACGATACCAGCCTGACCGGCAACGACGACATAATCACCGAGCGTTGCACTGCCTGAAATGCCTGCAAGACCCACAATTACGCAGTGACGACCTATCGTTGCGTTATGGCCGATTTGAACAAGATTATCAATTTTTGTTCCCTCACCAATCACCGTGTCACGATTTGCTCCGCGGTCAACGGTTGAGTTTGCTCCAATCTCTACCTTGTCCTGAATGATTACCCGGCCAATTTGCGGGACTTTTTGGTGGCCGCCCGCACCCATGGCAAAACCGAAACCATCTTGTCCGATCTGAACACCATTATGAATAATTACGTCATCACCCACATAGGCATTTACAACCGTAACATTGGAACCAATGGTTGTATTTCTTCCAATTTGCACTTGAGAGCCAATAACAGCACCTGCAAGAATAACGCTGCCTGAACCTATCGCCGCATTGGCACCTATAACGGCGCCTGCTTCAATGGTCACATTTTCTTCTATGGTTACATCTGTTCCAATAATAGCTCTCTCGGACACGCCTTCTTCACCCAATATCGGTTGGGGACGCATGGCGGTTGGATAGAGCAACCTTATTGCTTGTCCGTAAGCCTTATAAGGCGCATCATGGACCAGGCCAACGATACCTTTGGGTAATTGGTCTACGTGTTTTTGCGCACAAAAGACCGCACTTGCTTTGGTATTTTCTAGGTATTTAAGATATTTGGGATTATCAATAAAAGAGATGTGACCTGCTGTAGCAGTTTCAATTGGCGAAGCGCCTTCAATTAATACGCTTTCATCACTATCAGTGTTTACGACTTTTGCTTGGCAATGATCAGCTATATCTCTGACATGAATAGAGGCGGGTATAAAAAACATGATTTTTCCCGCCCCCTATTTTTCATATTTAAAACAGTTTGTTACTGGCGATTCAGATTAGAATGCTGAGCTTACACCAAAGTTAAACTCTTCCACATCATCAAACTCTTCGTCGTTGATTGGGAATGCATAATCCAAACGTAGTGGACCAAATGGGGAAGCCCATAGCAAACTAGCACCAACAGACGCACGCACTGCACTGGAGTCGAGTTCTTCAAGCTGAGCTGGTGATAATGCAATTCCACCTAGTGCTGCAGCATTCGTAATAGAAGCAATCGCAGGGTTGCCAGGGTCAGTGATTTGGCCTGCATCAGCAAAGAATGCGCCACGAAGACCCAAAGAACGCGATACGAATGGTAGAGGGAAAAGAACCTCAGCTGTCGCTGTCCAATACGTTCTGCCACCAAGTGCGTCACCAGTGATTGGGTCGCGTGGACCAAATCCGAATGAGTCAAAACCTCTAACGTAATTCTGACGAGCTTGGAAGTTGTCCAGAGTTCTGAAACCTGTGTTGTCGTCATCACCGAACACCTCGATGTGACCACCTCTTAGGCGACCAAACAAGATAATGTCTTGCTCTTCAGACAATGTTTCATACGCCGCAACACTTGCCTCAGTTCTTAAGTAATTAGCATCGCCACCAGCACCGAAATAGGTTTGTGTAAACGCAGCTCTTAAGCCTTCACGTGGTGTTTGCTGATTATCAAGCGTGTTGTAAACGAATGAATACCCTACACCAGATGAAACAAAGTCGCCATCGGTTGCATTAACACTATCAACAAATGCTGCGGATAATTCGTTTATGCTATCACCTTGAACACCGTTGGTAACATTAGGGTCAGCTGAATCATTAACTGCCGGAGGACCTGCGCTGATCTGAGAACCAGCTGCAACATTATCGTCGTCAATCAATGCGTCACCAATAAGGGTCTCAGTGTTTGAGTAAGTATAGAATACACTTGATGACAAATGCTCTGTTAAAGGCAATCCAAAAGTCACGGTTGCAGAATCCGTGTTCACGGTAAAGCGTCTGTTCTCGTTATCTTCTGAGCGTGTGGAGTTTATTCCAATACCAGCGGAAACGCGTGAACCAAGGAAATATGGCTCGGTAAAGTTGAAGCCATAGCTGTCTTCATCCTCAGAACCACGGTAACTTGCTCTGATAAATTGACCACGACCCAAGAAGTTTCTTTCCGTGAAAGAGAATTCACCGGAAGCACCACCATTTGATGAGAAACCGCCTGAAAGCGAAATATCACCAGTTGTCTGCTCAAGCACGTTAACAAATAGAATGACACGGTCTGGTTGAGAACCAGGTCTTGTTGAAACGCTAACGTTTTCAAAGAAACCTAATGCACGAATGCGATCACGTGTTTTTTGAACCAAGACACGGTTGTAAGCATCTCCTTCGGAGATTTCAAACTCACGTCGAATTACATAATCACGTGTGCGATCGTTACCCAAGATGCGAATGTCTTCTATGAATACACGAGCACCCTCATCTACAAGATACGTTACGTCGATTGTGTTGGTTTCAAAATTACGGTTACCGCGTGGCACGACTTCAACAAAAGCAAAGCCTTCTTCTGCAACACGTTCCGTGATTGAAACAACAGTATCTTCCACATCCTTGGCACTATAAAATTCGCCAGTTTGTGTTTCTACCAAATTATCGAGCGCAATGTTTTCAACACCGTTCAATGATGTTTCGATTGCGATGTTACCAAACGTGTAACGCGCACCCTCATCTACTGTTATTGTGACGGTATATTCATTTTCAACATCATCCAAAACGGCTTGTGTTGAAAGAACCTGAAAATCTGCAAAGCCTTTATTTAAATAGAAACGACGTAGAAGTTCTTCATCAGAGTTCAGACGATTTTCGTCATAAATATCCGACGTTTGAAGAAATCCCAAAAGGCCTGTTTCTTTTGTTGAGATAACATCTGCAAGTCTTCTAGCTGAAAATGTATTATTGCCGATGAAGTCAATTCTTGAGATTTTTGTTTTGTCGCCTTCATTAACGCGGTAAATTACGTTAACGCGGTTGTTGGCGAGTGGTAGAACCTCATAAGAAACATCAGCATCTTGGCGACCAACACGTGCATAAGCCAATTTGATACGCTCAACGTCAGATGCGGCCTGCTCATCACTGTAAATGCCCTGAGCGCGCAATCTTGCAACGTTTTCAAGTACATCGTCTTTAAGGCGCTTGTTACCTTCAAAGAATACCTTGTTGACAGTTCCGTTTTCTTCAACGTCAACAACCAGTGTCGAGCCCTGACGGAAAATACTGACATCGCCGAAAAGCCCTGTTGCGAAAAGAGCCTTTACTGAATCATCGATATCAAAATCGTTGAAGCTCTGGCCTGGCTTAATTGTAAGATAGGATGCAACGATTTCATCGTCGATGCGCTGATTGCCGCGAACATCAATGTTGCTAACAACGGCGGCCTGCGCAGCTGAAATAACAGTACCTGATGTCAAAGCCCCTGTATAAACAGAAACAAAAGAGAGCGAAAATCCCAAGAAAGCGATTTTTAGTATATTATTCAGTCTCATAATCATCCCGATATTCTTTTCTGCGGTGTCATGCATACATAGACTCAGCATATGCAGAATCTGCTTAGTTAACAAACCTTTTACAGAGTTTTCCCCGTTGCGCAACCATTTGAAGTGATTTTAACCCCTACTTATTACCATTTTGTCAGAGTGTTGCATTAGAGACCAACATAATTAGTTTTCTTGGTTAACAGAATACAACTTAACTTACAGAATGTAACACTCAAAGCGCACCTTATCACTCCACATCTTCGCTATTATGTTTGCCTGATAATTTAGGCAAGAAACTGACAATTCAATAAGTTAGCTGAAAAACTCGCGCACAATATCGTTATTGGTTGCAAATATCATGAGCCCTATCAGTAATATGAAGCCAATTCTAAAGGCCACTTCCTGGACTTTCGCGTTTACAGGTTTGCCAAATATCGCCTCGTAAGCATAAAATACCAAATGACCGCCATCCAAAATTGGAATTGGAAACAGATTTAACAGGCCAATGCTGACTGACAGAATTGCTGTCAGGATAATGACGTTTTGTAACCCTTCTCCCCAAAAATCGTTCACTGTGTTGGCAATGCCAACAGGTCCGCTAATTTGATCAACAGACTCTCTGCCTGTAAAAATGCCTTTAATATACTGAAGCGTGCGTTTTATAACGAAATAGGTCTCGTATACGCCAGCGTTAAAGGCTTCGACCAGGCCAAATTCCTTTTTGCGGACATTTGCGTCTTCCGCCTTGCTTGAAATACCCAATAATCCGACTTTTTGTTTCGTTCCAAAGCGATCTTCGCGCTCAGTCAACCTTGGCGTCACTGGAATTTCAATGTCTTGGCCCTCGCGACTGACTGTGAAAATCATTTCAATGCCATGACTTGGTGCAACAGCTCTTGGTATATCTGAAAAGCTGGTGACTTCATCGCCATTAATTTTCTTGATAATATCGCCTTTTTGAAACCCTGCTTCCATAGCGGCACTATCTGCCATTACTTCGGAGATAACAGGATCACTCACATAACGGCCTACAAAATAAAAGCTCCCCGCAAAGATGGCGATTGCCAAAATGAAATTGGCAATGGGCCCTGCAGCAACAACAGCCGCCTTTTGGCTAATACGTTTGTGCTCAAAGCGCCCTGCCTTCTCACGTTCCGTAAGTTGAGGTCCTTCGTCGCCTTCAAAATCCGGCATGGAAGCAGCATTGGCATCGCCTAGAAACTTGACGTAGCCACCCAGCGGTACTGCACAGACCTTCCATCGGCAGTTGTTTTTATCATTCCAGCCAAAAAGTTCAGGACCAAAACCTATTGAAAATGCCTCGCAATCAACACCATTCCAACGTGCAACAAGGTAATGTCCGAGTTCATGGATGAAGACAACTACTGTCAGTACAACAATGAAGCGTAAAATAATCAGCAACAAGCCAATCCCGCCATCCGCAATGCTCGTTAAAAATTCCATGTGGTGAGGTTCCAGTCAAACTATTTGATGTCTTATTACAGACATACATAAGAGGGTTTATGGCTTCAAGAAGGCATTTACAAACACAGTTGGCAAATCATTACTTTGTCCGTTTTGAAACGATATATAAAGTGTTACAAGCCAAATGAACACCGCAGCTACAATCAATCCATCAACACGGTCTAAAACCCCGCCGTGTCCTGGGATAAGCGTGCCGGAATCTTTGACAGCAAACTTTCGTTTGATGGAAGATTCCATTAGATCGCCCAACTGTGAAACGACTGCGGCAAATAAGATAATGATGAAAAAGACAAGGATTGGATCGAACCCTGCAGCCAAATCCACCAGATAAGACAATAACACTGCGCCAACCAAGCTACCGATAAATCCAGACCAGGTTTTATTCGGTGAAATGCTGGGCGCAAGTTTGGGGCCGCCAATGGTTCTCCCTGCGAAATACGCAAAAACATCCGCCCCCCAAACGCAGAAATAAAGCAATAAAATAACAATCAGGCCATTATTATTGTCTGAACGTAGATCGCTCATGGCAAAGAATGGAAGTGCTGCGTAAGCTAATCCAAGAGCAGACCAAATTGAACGGCTGACAAATAATTGCCATAGCGCAAGGACAATAAAACCACTGCAAAACATTACGATTGCGGTTTGTCTGTCGCCTATAAGCCAAGAACCGACGATTAAAACCAAAGCAATAAAAGAAGCGGTGCGGCTTGCCATAGAGATGCTTTTTGCGCACATGCGATTAAATTCTCTTAAAACAAGAAAAGCAATCACCGCCCATAATAACGTGAATGTTTGCCCACCAATCCATGTAATTGCCAAGACTAATACCGCTAATATGACTGCTGAAATTATTCTTAGCTTTAATTCCTGGCTCATCAGCGTTTTTTTAACAGATGGAGCGTGATTATCTTCAGCGCCGCTCACGAACCTGTTTCCATCACAAGGCCGCCAAATTTACGGGTTCTGCCTTGATAGGTAATGATGGCACTTTCCAGATCACTGCGAGAAAAGTCTGGCCAGAGACAATCGATGAAAACCAGCTCAGAATAAGCTATTTGCCACAACAAGAAGTTGGAAAGACGGATTTCACCGCTGGTTCTAATCAACAAATCCGGGTCAGGGATACCCGCTGTATCCATATTATTGGATACAAGATCGTTGGTGATTTCGTCGATCTGTAAAGTACCATCAGATATCCTTTGAGCAACACGCTTTACCGCATCTGTAATTTCATCACGCCCACCATAATTAAACGCAATGATCAGCGTTTGGGCAGTATTATTTCGTGTTAGGTTTTGCGCTTCATCCAGCAATGTAAGAATATCTTCCGGAACACCTTCCTTGCGCCCGATCACTCTCACACACACATTGTTTTTGTGTAGGTCTGCAAGGTCTCTTCGAATAAACATTCTCAGCAAGCCAAAAAGTTCTGTAATTTCAGCTTCGGGTCTGTTCCAATTCTCTGATGAAAAAGAATAGAGCGTCAGATATTCAACGCCGACATCACGTGCTGCTTTAACCGCTTCACGAACGGCTTCAACACCTTGTTTATGCCCCATGGTTCTGGGTAACCCGCGTTTTTGAGCCCATCTGCCATTACCGTCCATGATAATAGCAAGATGGCGGGGAATGTCCCCGTTATTCAACTCAAACGTATTGTTGCCCAGATCATCCATGCTTTTTTAAACCTGCATGATTTCTGCTTCTTTGGCAGTAATGATGGTGTCAACTTCAGCAATCATTGCATCCGTTGATTTTTGTACTTTGTCAGAAAGACCGTGTGCATCATCTTCGCCTATATCGCCGTCTTTTTGTGCCTTCTTAATAGCGTCCATGCCATCACGGCGCACGTGACGAATGGAGACGCGTGTTGATTCAGCGTATTGATGTGCAATTTTCGCAACTTCCTTGCGACGTTCCTCATTCATTTCTGGCATGGGGATACGAAGATTTGTGCCATCGGTTACAGGATTAAGACCCAGGTTTGAATCTCTGATGGCTTTTTCTACAGCGCCTACCATGCCTTTGTCCCAAACCTGTATTGCTATCATGCGTGGTTCAGGAACGGTTACCGTACCCACCTGGTTCATGGGCATTTTTTGGCCATAGGCTTCTACCGTAATTGGATCAAGGATATTTGCTGACGCGCGGCCTGTACGCAAACCTGCAAGGTCACCCTTAAGCGAAGTTAGAGCACCTTCCATTCGTTTGTTTAAGTCAGCTAAATCAATTGGGCCATCAGACATTCTATTAATTCCTACTAGAGTTTGTGTTAGTTGGCGGTTACCGTAGTCGAACGGCCCTCACCTTTCAATATTTTTGCAAAGCCACCTTCATCAGAAAGTGAAAATACGACAACCGGGATATTGGCATCTTTGGTAAGGCTTACAGCTGCAGCATCCATGACTTCCAGACCCCGCGACAAAACTTCGGCATGTGTAATGGTTTCAAAGCGCGTGGCGTTTGGGTCTTTTTGTGGGTCAGCTGAGTAAATACCGTCGACTTGTGTTGCTTTCATCAGCGCATCGCACTGCATTTCACATGCGCGTAACGCTGCGGCTGTATCGGTCGTGAAATACGGATTGCCTGTGCCACCCGCAAAAATGACAACTTTTCCTTCAGCCTGATATTTTTCAGCTGCGCGTTGCGTGAA
>CALFBU010000101.1 GCA_937951455.1 uncultured Rhizobiaceae group bacterium | reverse complement strand
AGAATACCTAATTCCAAAAGGCAAGCCATTCCACCTACAGGATGGTGACCCGATTGAAAAGGGCGATTACATTCTGGATGGCAACCCTGCGCCGCATGACATTCTTGCGATTAAGGGTGTTGAGGCATTGGCATCATATCTCGTTAACGAGATTCAGGATGTTTACCGTCTACAGGGCGTGATCATCAACGATAAGCACATTGAGGTGATTGTTCGCCAGATGCTGCAGAAAGTTGAAATCACGGATCCAGGCGATACCGGTCTCTTGGAAGCGGAACAAATGGACCGCATCGAAATGGATATCCTCAACGAACGTATGATCGAAGAGGGCAAGAAGCCTGCTACAGGTAACCCGGTTCTATTGGGTATCACCAAGGCAAGCTTGCAGACACGATCATTTATCTCTGCTGCATCCTTCCAGGAAACGACACGTGTTCTTACAGAGGCTTCTGTTGCCGGCAAGTCCGACACACTCGAAGGCCTGAAAGAAAACGTAATCGTTGGTCGCCTTATCCCTGCCGGTACAGGCGGCGTTATGGCCAAGATCCGCAAACTTGCCAACTCACGCGATGACATGATCATCGATACAAAACGTGAAATGGCTGCAAATGACGCGCTTCTTGCGGATTTAAGCGATGAAGGCGAGCCAGCTGAATAAGTATTTAGCTAGATATAAATCTCAAAAGGTCGCCTTTGGGCGGCCTTTTTTTATCAATCTTCAAAAATACTGATTGGTTACGTTTAGTAAACTGTTTTCTTCTATGTATTGTTTAATGCAGGGGAGAAGTTCGTGTCCGCAAAGGCGTCTCAGCGCAAAAGCATATTAACCATTCTCGATCCCTATTTCGGGGTTGATCCTGCTTCGGATGAGGCGGGCAGGCTACGTGCTGCCCAAATGAGCTCAATCGCAAAAACGACCCCCCTGATGATGATCGCTAAGGTTTTTTGCGCTATTTTTATATATGTCAGCTTCCATGACTACGTTTCAGGAAATCTTTTAAGCTACTGGCTTGGCGCTTTGTTAATATTGGCGTCCCTGGGATTACATCATTCACATGTGAGTAAAAAACGTGGATTTATCAAAACAGCCTCCACGAATGCGTACCAAAAAGCTAGTAAAGCCGCTATTTTCTCCGGCACACTTTGGGCATTGATGCCGATCTTGCTATACCCAAACATCTTAGAAGGCGATCGTGTCATTATTATTGCTGTTATGAGTGGTCTGATGGGCGGAGGCGCATTGTCATTGTATGCGGTACCTCGTGCCATGTTCATATGGCTTGCAATTTTGACCTTGGGTTGCGCATATGCGTTGTTGAATACATGGTCAACTACCAGCCTAATTGTTCTTGGTCTACTGGTTGTTTATTCTATTTCATTGATGCGAGCAGGCTACACATTATCAGCAACGCTGGCAGAGAACATCATTTCAGGTTTGGAGCTGGGAAGGCAATCGGAAACAATCAGCTTGCTCCTGAAAGATTTTTCAGAAAACGCGAAGGATTGGTTATGGGAGATGAATTCCCAAGGACAAATCATAAGAGGCCAAGATGAGTTTTTCCAATCTTTAGGTGTTGGCTTCAAATCCATTACACCTGGGGAATATCAAGGCCATACGAAGGGTACTGATTATCAGATTTTGAATCTGCGCTCTCTCGATAGTTTGCGAAAAAATTTCAATAACGAGA
Source organism: uncultured Rhizobiaceae group bacterium (assembly GCA_937951455.1). GTDB lineage: Bacteria > Pseudomonadota > Alphaproteobacteria > Rhizobiales > Rhizobiaceae > JAALLB01. The sequence continues at coordinate 4,727 of CALFBU010000101.1, read as the reverse complement.
CCAGTTTCAGGGAAGTCGTTATTTCTTCTACAGGATCTAATGGTTCCAAATGGCTTAGCCTTTCAGGCAAGCCTTTGTATGATGAAGAAAACAAGTTCTTAGGTTTTAGAGGTGTCGCTTCTGACATTACAGAGAAGAAGCATACTGAAGAGCGGATCGCATATCTTGCACATAATGATGCCTTGACTGGGCTAGTAAACCGGGAGAATTTCTCAAAGGCAATGCAAGATCTTTTGGACGATTCCCAGAGCAATAAGCAATGGTCTGTTTTTTACTTGGATCTTGATGGTTTTAAAGCGGTAAACGACACCCACGGTCATGCTATGGGTGATAAACTTCTTGGTGAAATAGCAAAAACCTTGATCAAGGTTGTTACAGAAAGAGATGTCGTTGCGCGGCTTGGTGGAGATGAGTTTGCGATTCTTTGTAAATCTGCTGGTACGGTGCAGTCTGTATCAGCGCTTGCTGAAACCATACTCGGCGCTCTTTGTAAGTCCTTTATAATTGATGGCATCAATTTGGACATTGGTGTTTCAATTGGTATTACATTGCGTAATCGCGACGGAAGTGATGCGCATACTCTGATGAATAATGCAGATCTTGCACTATACAGAGCAAAGGCAGAGGGTAGGGGCACATACAGGCTTTACGAGCACCAAATGGATGAAATCGTCAAGGAACGCAGAAACCTTGAAGCAGATCTGAAAAATGCACTCAATAACAATGAACTTGCTCTAGCTTATCAACCCCTGGTAGCAGCTAGAGAGGCTAAAACAGTAAGTTTTGAAGCATTGGCGCGTCGGACCCATCCTGAGCGTGGCCAGGTATCTCCTGCTGATTTTATACCCATTGCAGAATCAATGGGCATCATTGGCGAAATTGGAGATTGGGTTTTGTATGAGGCATGCTCGCAAGCAACCACTTGGCCAGAGCATATCGCAGTAGCGGTAAATCTTTCTCCTCAACAATTCCAGTCTAATAATATTGTCAAAACAGTTACAAACGCCTTGGCACGTACCGGTCTCAGTCCTTCTAGGCTCGAACTGGAAATTACTGAAGGCCTCTTCATGGAAAACACAGAAGAAGTCATGTTCTCCTTGCGAGAATTGAAGGGGATGGGTGTTGCCATATCGCTTGATGACTTTGGAACTGGTTATTCCAGTTTGTCTTATTTGCTAAAATTTCCGTTTGATAAATTGAAAATTGACCGCTCATTGATCGTGTCTTTGGAAACAGATCCCAACGCAAAAAATGTTCTGGAAGCCATTACCAAGCTTGCGTCTGTAATGAACCTTACAGTCACGGCAGAAGGCATAGAAACGCTTGATCAGGTGCGTGTCATGCTAAAAATGCATTGTACGCACTTTCAGGGTTTTTTGTTTGGCAAACCATTGCCGAAAGAAGAATTGCCCGCATATTTCTTGCGTGAAACGCAAACGAACATAGAAGATACGTCTACCCCTATCGCTGGCCTGAAAATGACAGGTTAATCTTGATCAGATGGATGGTTTACACCGTCATAGATGGGTGCAGGGGCAAAATCATATGCGTTTACACCTTCAAGACAGGCTACATTAAATCCATATTCCTCAGGATTGCTGCGCCTTTGGTGGTGTGTATATATTCCGCAGGTTTTGCAGAAGTAGTGTTTTGCGGTTTTTGTATTGAATTGATAGAGCGTCAGATTATCTTTTCCCGACAAGATGCGTAGCCCTTTAAGGCTTGTTGAGCCTACATAGGCAGTCCGTTTACGGCATAAGGAACAGTCACAATGATGTACGTCTTTCAGTCCATGTGGCAGGTCAACTTTAAAGGTAACTGCGCCACAATGACAAGAGCCCTGTTTCTTCATCGCATTAATCCTTGCATTTAAGACAATATATACAGACTGTGTCATATTGAATCAATTTTATCACGCTTTGCGTCAAATAGCTGTTTTGACTCCAAAATTTCACATTCGTGCGCAAAAAGGGGTTGACGCGTATAGGCGTTAGGCCTATTACCTCTTCAACAGATCGATGTGAGTCACATTCGATTTGGTGCAGCTCGCGCTAAACTAAAGACTCAAACAAGATTTGAATATAGATTTTATAGTTGTAAGTGCACGACTGTTTACAGTCCTCTGCCTGTTTTAAGGTTCTCCGCCAAGGTTTTCTTGGAACGGTTGAATCTTTTTTGCATGGGGAATACCTCGGCGGTCTCGCACGGTGTTTCTGAACGTAACATGTTTGGCGAAAAGGTAAGGGAAACAAACCCGCCTCAGTCGTCAAAAAAAGAAAAGGTCCGGATTGTATGCCTACAATCAACCAATTGGTTCGTAACCCTCGCAAGCCAAAAGTTAAGGCTTCTAAAGTGCCAGCAATGGAGGCTTGTCCTCAAAAGCGTGGCGTATGTACTCGTGTTTACACAACAACCCCAAAGAAGCCGAACTCAGCGCTGCGTAAAGTTGCGAAGATTCGTCTAACAAACGGCTTTGAGGTTATTGGTTATATCCCTGGTGAGGGTCACAACCTTCAGGAGCACTCAGTTGTAATGATCCGCGGCGGCCGCGTGAAAGATTTGCCTGGTGTTCGTTATCACATCATTCGCGGTGTTCTTGATACGCAAGGCGTTAAAGACCGCAAGCAGCGTCGTTCGAAATACGGCGCCAAGCGTCCTAAGTAAGGGTAGTAGAATATGTCTCGTCGTCACCGCGCAGAAAAACGTGAAGTCAACCCGGATCCAAAATTTGGTGATCTGGTTCTTTCAAAGTTCATGAATTCCATCATGCTTGATGGTAAAAAATCAGTAGCAGAGCGTATCGTATATGGTGCGCTTGATGAAGTTGAGGATAAGGCGAAGTCTGATCCTCTTGAAGCTTTTCACACAGCACTGGAAAATGTTGCACCTGCAGTAGAAGTTCGCTCACGTCGTGTGGGTGGCGCTACGTATCAGGTTCCTGTTGAGGTTCGTGCGGAGCGTCGTCAGGCTTTGGCCATTCGCTGGGTAATTGCTGCAGCACGCAAGCGCAACGAAACAACAATGATTGCACGTCTGTCAGGTGAAATTCTTGATGCGTCAAACAATCGTGGTTCAGCTGTTAAGAAGCGTGAAGATACACACAAAATGGCAGACGCTAACAAAGCGTTCTCGCATTATCGTTGGTAATTAAAGATTAGTTTTGAGTAGGGTCGCATTTTAGCGGTCGTTCAAAAATAAAGGTTAGACAAATGTCTCGCGAATATGAAATTAAAGATTATCGTAACTTCGGCATCATGGCTCACATCGATGCGGGCAAGACTACGACTACAGAACGCATTCTGTATTATACAGGCAAAAGCCACAAAATTGGTGAAGTGCACGATGGTGCTGCAACAATGGACTGGATGGAGCAGGAGCAAGAGCGCGGTATTACAATTACTTCAGCTGCTACGACTACTTTCTGGAAGGGCCGTGATGGCGTAAACAAGCGTTTCAACATCATTGATACGCCTGGCCACGTGGATTTCACAATTGAAGTTGAGCGCTCATTGCGTGTTCTTGACGGTGCGATTGCGCTTCTCGATGCAAACGCAGGTGTTGAGCCGCAAACTGAAACAGTATGGCGTCAGGCTGATAAGTATCACGTTCCGCGCATGATTTTTGTCAACAAAATGGACAAAATCGGTGCTGACTTCTATCGTTCAGTTGAGATGATCAAAGAGCGTTTAGGTGGTAAGCCACTTATCCTTCAAATCCCGATTGGTGCTGAAAACGAATTCGCTGGTCTTGTTGATCTCATTACCATGAAGGCTTTGATCTGGAATGGTGAAGAGTTGGGTGCGACTTGGGATGTAACTGATATTCCAGAAGATCTGGTTGAGACAGCTAACAAGTTCCGTGAAGAAATGATCGAGACCGCTGTTGAAAACGACGAAGCCGCTATGGAAGCTTATCTGGAAGGTGAAGAGCCTTCAGAAGACAAACTTCGTGAGCTTATCCGTAAGGGCACCATCTCTGCTGAATACTTCCCTGTATTTTGTGGTTCTGCATTTAAAAACAAAGGCGTACAGCCACTTCTTGATGCTGTGGTTGACTTCTTGCCTTCACCACTTGATATCCCTGCGATTAAGGGCATCGACGTTAAGACTGAAGCTGAAACAACACGTTCTGCATCGGATGATGAGCCGCTTGGTATTCTTGCATTTAAAGTCATGAATGACCCGTTTGTTGGTACGCTAACATTCTGTCGTATCTATTCTGGCAAGTTGGAGTCGGGTGCGTCTGTTTTGAACACTGTGAAAGACAAGCGCGAAAAAGTTGGCCGTATGTTGCTTATGCACTCAAACGACCGCGAAGATATCAAGGAAGCATATGCTGGTGATATCGTAGCGATTGCCGGTCTTAAGGAAACAACTACAGGGGATACACTTTCTGATCCACTGAAGCCTGTTATTCTTGAGCGCATGGAATTCCCTGATCCGGTTATCCAGATCGCGATTGAGCCTAAAACTAAAGGTGACCAAGAGAAAATGGGTATTGCCCTTAACCGCTTGGCTGCTGAAGATCCGTCATTCCGCGTTAAATCAGATGACGAGTCAGGTCAGACAATCATTGCTGGCATGGGTGAATTGCACCTCGACATTCTTGTTGACCGCATGAAGCGCGAATTCAAGGTTGAAGCGAACGTAGGTGAGCCTCAAGTGGCATTCCGTGAAACAATCACGAAAACATACGAAGCTGACTACACGCACAAAAAACAGTCTGGT
>CALFBU010000100.1 GCA_937951455.1 uncultured Rhizobiaceae group bacterium | reverse complement strand
ATCAGTAGAGCTACGCGAAGTCGTCTTGCGTGAAAAGCCGGAAGAGATGTTAGCGGCAAGTCCTAAAGGGACAGTGCCGGTCTTGGTGCTGGATGATAAGAGAGTGATTGAAGAGAGTCGTGATATCATGCAGTGGGCGCTCGAAAATGAAGATAGAGAAGGGTGGCTGGACTTTACTGAAGCGCAGCTTTTGCAAATGAATGCGCTGGTCGATGAAAGCGATGGTCCGTTCAAGGCAGCGTTGGACGCTTATAAATATGCAAGCCGTGATGATACGATCGATACCACTCAAGAGCGTGCTATTGGTGCTGACTTCATCAAAAAACTTGACGGGATGCTTGAAGGGCGGGCTTACTTGTTTGGAGACAGGTTCTCATTTGGCGATGGCGCAATTTTACCTTTTGTCAGACAGTTTGCACATGTGGACAAGGACTGGTTCTGGAGCCAGGATTGGAGCAATACTATTCGATGGTTGGAAGAATTTTTAGAGAGCGAACGCTTTAAAGGGATTATGTCAAAATATCCGCAGTGGAAGACAGGTGAAGAAGGCGTGGCTTTTGGAAAAATCTAAATGCCCAGCCCTTTGGGGCTGACTTGCTTCCAAATTTATCACAGTGTCTCTATCCCCTATCATTTTTGGGTGAGCCCATAACGAAGTGCGATACTATGCTTGATACAACAGAAACCGTTCCAAGTACTTCGGTATGAAACCTTTTGTAATCTTCCAGGCTTTTTACTTCTACGCGAAGTAGATATTCAACCATGCCAGATATGTTATGACATTCGACAACTTCTTCGGCCAGATACATTGCCTTTTCAAACTCAGCTTGATCCTGTTTTCGGTGCCGGGCTAAGCCAACGGAGACATATACAGTGACTGCGCGTCCAATTTTGGTTGAATCGATAACGGTACGATACCCGGAAATAACGCCGCTGTTTTCTAGTTCCTGAACGCGTCGCAAACAGGCTGAGGGAGACATGTTGATGCGTTCGGCGAGTTGCACATTGCTAAGTCGTCCATCTGATTTAAGTTCGCGCAATATCCTACGGTCTATTTCATCTAAACTATCCATTAATTCGAATATTATTATTATTTATCGCATATTAGCAAGATAATTCATCTTGTATCGTCGTATTCTGATCTCATGACATTTGATCTTTATATTGCTTTACTCAGTTTCGCATTCATCTCGGTTATAACGCCTGGGCCAAACAACCTTATGTTGATGGCGTCCGGATTGAATTTTGGCTGGCGAAGATCGATTCCACACATGCTTGGTGTCGGGTTGGGTTTTCCGCTGATGTTGCTTCTGGTTGGACTAGGGCTCATGCAAGTGTTTGTAGCTTACCCAATTGTCCGTCAGATCATGACAGTTTGCAGCATTTTCTATTTGCTCTATTTGGCTTGGAAAATTGCCAATGCTGCACCTGCAAGTTCTGGTGCTGAAGTTGGTAAACCTTTGACTTTATTTCAGGCTACGGCCTTTCAATGGGTGAACCCGAAGGCATGGAGTATGGCACTGACGGCGCTTTCGGTTTACGTGCCTGCCGATATGGGTTGGCATGGTGCCGTGCTGGCAGCACTTACTTACGTTATATGTGGCATTATCAGCACCAATACGTGGACATTATTAGGTATCCAAATCAAACGTTTGCTGCGTAATGACTTCTATCAGCGTGTCTTCAATTGGGCGTGTGCAAGCGTACTGGTTTTGACACTTTATCCTGCTGTTTCTGACTATCTGAAATAAGTGATGTGAGAGTATCGCAAAATTAAGTCACTTATTAAGAGTAAGCATTTTTATCAACTACAACCTGCTCATTACGTCACCAATTTCTGCATTCACCACACAATCTGCAAACCTGTCCAGCTCCGTTTGGTCTCTGTTTATAATGGCAAATTTTGCGTCGTTGTGTTTGGCGTGGAGTGGAAGGGCTGCGGCGGGGTTTACGACGAGCGATGTGCCGATGGCTATGAAGAGATCTGCGCTTTCTGCTATTTTGAAGGCTTCTGCGGTTTTCTTGACGGGCATTTTTTCACCGAACATGACAATGTCTGCTTTAACCAACCCATCGCACGACTGACACTTGGGGCTTTCATCTGTGGCTTCAAAGAGGGTTCGGCAGGTTTCGATTGAGTGATGTTCGCCACAAGTGATGCAAGAGGCGGTTGTTGCGCTACCATGAATTTCGATGAGTCTATCTTGAGGTGCACCACCGCGTGCGTGTAGGCCGTCGACGTTTTGAGTGATGAGACAGGAGCACTTGCCCTGTTCAATCCATTCAGCGATTTTTGTGTGGCCGATATTGGGTTCTACTTGTCCGATTTGGTCTGCCATAAAGAAGCGCCTATGCCAATCTTCGATGCGTGCCTCTTCGCTCTCAATATATTCGCCATATTGAACGATGCGGAATTGTTCCCATAATCCGCCTGGCGATCGGAAGTCTGGAACGCCAGACTCCGTTGATATGCCAGCACCAGTCAGAATGACGATGTTGGTTGCATCATTAATCAGGTGTTTTAACTGTTCAATGGTGTCAGGCATTAGCCAGGTGAAAGACCGCGAAGGCGTTCAGAACGGCGACGTAGCAGTTCCAGCGTTGTCAGCAGTGCGATGGAAATCAGAACCAGAATGGTTGCAACAGCCAGAATGGTCGGTGAGATTTGCTCACGCAAGCCTGAGAACATCTGGCGTGGGATGGTGCGCTGATCAACGTCTGCAAGGAAGATGACGGCAACGACTTCATCAAAGGATGTGATGAAAGCAAAAAGTGCGCCTGAAATCATACCAGGTGTAATGAGTGGCATAATCACACGTCTAAAGGTTGTCCAGCCTGTTGCTCCCATTCCCTGTGATGCACGGATCAGTGAGCGGTCAAAGCCTGATAGAGTTGCTGTTACGGTGATGATAACGAAAGGAACGCCAAGCGTCGCGTGTGCCAGCACCAAGCCAGTGTATGTATTTGCAAGGCTCTCAGGGAAAAAGGGGAAGATACCTTTTTGAGCAAAGAAGAAGAACATGCCGGTTGCGGTGATTACCAAAGGCACAATCATTGGTGATATTAAGAGGCTTGTAATCTGCGCGCGGAAAGGCATTTCCGGGCGTGATAGACCGAGTGCTGCCAGCGTACCAAATGTGGTTGCAAGTATGGTCGCGCATATTGCAATGAAAAATGAATTCCTAGCGGCATTGACCCATGTAGCGTTATTCCACATGTCGCTCCACCAGTTTTCCGTGCCGTCAGGGTCGGTCATACCAAAGCGGAAGATGTCAGCGTACCAGCGGTTTGAATAAGCATTTGCTTCAAGATTCAGCATGCCTTCCGTGAATGTGAAATAGGGTTCAGCGTTAAAGGAAAGCGGAATAATGATCAAAATCGGTGTAATCAGAAAGATGAAGATCAATGTACAAATCGTCATAAATATGTACTTGCTAACCTTGTCCTTGATGGTTGCATAGGCTGGAAGCCTGTTCATTGCAAAGAAAGGAATGCCGAAAATCAGGAAAAATCCGATAGTGCCTGCAATTGATCCTGTAAAGATTGCGAAAAGAACCGTGGAGGCAACGAGGGCTGCAAGACCAAGATTGGTATGATATTTTTGCTCATCAGTCAGTATGATTTGTGCGCTCATGACGTTACCCAAACTTCAATTTATCGACGCCGACCAGACGGTTGTACATCCAGTAGAAAATCAAAACCACAACAAGCAGGATTGCTGCCAGTGCAGAGCCAAGGCTCCAATTGAGTGTTTTTCTAATGTGATCAGCAATCAGGTTCGAGATAAAGATACCATCACTACCCCCGACAAGAGCGGGCGTGATGTAATAGCCAATGGCCAAGATAAAGACGAGCAATGTACCCGCTGCAATACCGGGAATGGTCTGCGGAAAATAGACTTTTCTGAATGCGTATGAATTGGTAGCACCCATGGACTTGGCTGCGCGCATGTAGCTTGGCGGAATTGTCTTCATAACTGAATAAAGTGGTAATATCATAAAGGGCAACAGGATATGCACCATCGAGATGACAGTCCCTGTTTGGTTATAAATCATCTGGATACGACCATCATCACCAATGATGCCAAGATATACCATAATGTCATTGATGATGCCTTCAGTTTGCAGCATCGCGATCCACGCAGATGTTCTAACTAATAGGGAAGTCCAGAAGGGCAGAAGCACGAGTATCATTAATAGATTGGATGTGCGCAAAGGAAGTGTCGATAGGAGATAAGAGACGGGATAAGCAATCAAAAAGCATAAAAACGTAATAAGTGCGGATAACATCAGCGTTTTCATCAAAATCGGCACGTAAATCTGATAAAGCGGGTCTGCGCGTGAAATTTCACCGTTCTCGTCGTATTTTAAATCAAGAGCTGCCAGGAAGAATGAAATTGTATAATCATTCGACGCGCGCTTGACCGTACGCCAAAGATTATGATTGTCCCATTTTTTATCAATCGCAATCAGTTCGTCTAGATATGGACCTTCCGTTATTTTATCAGCTCTTCGAGCAGTTTTAGTGAATAGACTTCTTGATCCGGGAAGTTCGTAATTAATCCGCGTTGCCATATTGCCGACTGTTTTACCAACTTCGCGGTTTTTTCTGGCAAGTGCAAGGTCTTCAACAAAGACCTTTAAAATTTCATCTGAAGGCATTTCGCCTGTTGTCTCGTCCCAGTCTTTAATCGCAATTGAGAAGTTCGGCATCACATTGCTGACGGCTGGATTGTAAAAACCGCGGTGTAGCATTTGCCCGATAGGGATCACAAATGAGACAATAATGAATAAAACAAGCGGCATTGTCAGTAGCAATGCTCGCATTTTCATTTTTCGAGTTGTCTTGGCGAGCTTTTGTTTTAGAGGAATGCCATCGGCAGTAATCAACGGGTTGTTTTCAGCTGCAAGTTTCTGCGCTTGAGTTCCCATGTTGTTGACGGCTGTATCGCTCATCTTTTTCCCCATCGTAGTCTGCCTGGATGGCGACCGTAAAATTCTTTTTTATCTGGCCTGCGGAATTAAATCCCGCAGGCCATGTTTTTAGCCAATCAAGCTAAACTTATTGAGCCAACCAAGCGTTGAAACGTTCGTTCAACTGGTCTGCATTATCTGCCCAGAACTCAAAGTTGTTCTGTACAGCGTTTGTAAGGTTAGCCGGGTTCGTTGGCATTTGTGGACCCATGTCAATATCAGCGTTGTGGAATTTACCAACTAGCGGTGATGAAGACGCACGTGCCGGACCATATGAGATATATGATGCTTGTGCAGCCAACTGCTCTGTTGAAGTTGAGAACTTCAAGAAATCAAGAGCTGTGTCTTTGTTCTTTGCACCTTTTGGAATTACCCAAAGATCCAAATCCCAAACCTGACCGTCCCAAACGATTTCAAACGGCTTGCCTTCACCAGCAACTGCGTTGAAGATACGACCGTTATAAGCAGTTGTGTATGACACTTCGCCATCTGCAAGCATTTGTGGCGGCTGAGCACCAGCTTCCCACCAAACAACGTCACCTTTAATTGTGTCTAGTTTAGCAAATGCACGATCAACACCTTCTGGCGTTGCAAGTACGTCATAAACGTCTTTAGCTGCTACGCCATCAGCCATGAGAGCGAACTCAAGGTTAACTTTGGCGCCTTTACGCAGGCCACGCTTCCCCGGGAATTTTGCTGCGTCAAAGAAATCAGCCATGGTCTTCGGACCATTTGGAGTTTTTGACTTGTCGTAGGCAAAGATTGTTGACCATACGATGTTTGCAACAGCACAATCATATAGTGTACCTGGAAGGAAATCTTCCGTAGCAGGCTTGCCATTAGCACCTGCTGGTAATGTTGAATGGTCGATTGTTTCCAGAAGGCCTTCGTCACATGCGCGGATAGCGTCTGACAATTCTACGTCAACGATGTCCCATGTTACATTGCCAGCTTCAACTTGAGCTTTAATCTCAGCGATGCCGCCATTGTAATCTTCTGACTTGATGTTAACACCAGTTTTTTCGATGAATGGCTTGTGGTAAGCTTCAACCTGAGACTTGGTGTAAGCACCGCCCCAAGATACAACTGTAAGATCACCAGCAGCGTTTGCTGATGTTGTGGACATGATCATGGCTAGGCCAATCGCTGACCCGCTAAGTAGTTTTGTGAGTTTCATTTACTCTCTCCCTTTGTTTATGTTCCGGTATCTTGCCCCGAACATCTCATTACGTACATGCCAAATGTGGCAAAATACGAATTTCTAAAGCTGACCTACATAGTCAAGCGCTTTACAATCTTCTGCAAGCCACCCGATTTTTGCATCCTGACCTTCTTTGAGCGGTCGTTTGTCAGCTCTGTTACGTACTTTAACAATAAACTCGCTATTTCCAGCAACGTTCATGCGTACGCGAATATGGTCGCCCAAGTATATGAGTTCTTCAACGCGACCCTTGACTACATTTTTTGTGCCCTTTGGCGGATCAAGTTCAATGCGCTCAGGACGCAATGAAAGCGTGGTTTTGTCGCCAACACCTTCGACATTGACTTTTTCAGCGTGCAATAGCGTGCCGTCGTCCGTGCGAACCTGACAAATGCCCTTGCTTACTTTTTCTACAACACCATTGAGCTTGTTATTTTCGCCAATGAATTGAGCCACAAAAGAATTTTGCGGAGATTCATATAAACTTTCAGGCGATGATAATTGTTGGATTACACCATCTTCAAACACAGCAACACGGTCTGACATGGTCAACGCTTCTGTCTGGTCGTGCGTTACATAGACAACAGTAACGCCCAGATTTTCATGAATATGCTTGATTTCATATTGCATTTGTTCGCGCAATTGTTTGTCGAGCGCACCGAGAGGCTCATCCATCAGGACAAGATCCGGTTCAAACACAAGCGCTCTTGCGACAGCAACACGTTGTTGTTGGCCACCTGATAGTTGCGCTGGTCTGCGTCCTGCCATTTGTGGCAGTTCAACCAGATCCAAAATCTTTTTAACGCGATCTTCCTGATCAGAACGGCTCATGCCACGCACTTCCAATGGGAATGCAAGGTTTTCAGCCACAGTCATGTGCGGGAATAGGGCATAGTTTTGAAAAACCATGCCTATGCCGCGCTTGTGAGGCGGAACGGTATTAATTGGACGATCATCCAGGAATATTTCACCGTGAGTCGCAGGCTCAAAGCCAGCGAGCATCATTAGGCAAGTGGATTTGCCAGAGCCAGATGGCCCAAGCATGGTTACAAACTCGCCCTTTTGAATATCAAGGTTAAGGTCCTTAACAACAAGAACTTCACCATCATAACTCTTTTGGACATTTTCAAAGCGGACATACGATGTGTCCGTGGCAGATTTATTTACAGCCATATTATTTTTTTCTGCTCCCTGCACGCTTGTCCGAATTGTTTTCTGATCTCAGCGCATCTTCTCCATATACAAACAAACACTTTGTTACGAATGCGTCAACATAAAATTCACTGTTCGCAATAGTGATTTTGACTTTATTGGTAAACAAAACAGGTAAATGTTATTTTTGACGCTCGTGAAAGATAAAACCAATGAAGTTTAAAAGGATTTGTGCAGCCAAAAATGAGGTAGAGCCGGTGTGGTCATAATCAGGCGCAACTTCTACCAAATCCATGCCGATGACAGTTCCGCGTTTTGACAAGCCTTGCAGTAACTCAAGTACCTCATAGTATAAAAATCCACCATGGCTGGGTGTCCCCGTGCCAGGTGCAATGGAGGGGTCAAAGCCGTCAATGTCTATGGTGACGTAATAGCGTTCACCTTCGGGAATGCGCGCTAGCATGCCTTCGACACCCAGTTTTCTAAATTGGCGAACGGATACGATATCCGATCCCATGGCGCGTGCGTCCACATAGCCTTCCTTGGCAGTGGAAGAGACGTTTCTAATACCGATTTGCGAAAGTCCTGTGACGTATTCTTTTTCTGCTGCACGTCGCATTGGGTTACCGTGGCCATGTCTGACACCATGGCGTTCGTCAACAAAATCAAGATGTGCATCAATTTGAATAAGATGGAATGGCTCCTGATCATCAAACGCTCTGATGCAAGGGATATTGATCGAGTGGTCGCCACCCAGCGTTACGGGCAGGGCGCCAGCCTTTAGAGCCTTTCGCACACCAAGCTCGATGTTGGCATGGCTTTTTTCTGTATCGGTATGAACGATGTCTGCATCGCCCATATCAACGATGCGAACATCCTCACCCAGATAGGTTGCGTCGTCTTCGTGGTCGTAAGCTCCTGCATGACCAAACGAAAAAAGTGTTGAAGCTTCGCGGATGGAACGAGGGCCAAATCTTGTCCCTGAACGATATTGGGTTCCGAAATCAAAGGGTGCACCCAAGATTGCCACATCTGCATCAATTGCATCCCAGTCTTCGCAAGTTGGTTTTTTACCAAACGTTGCAAAGCCTACGAAAGGTAGGTTCAAACGCCCTTCTTCATATCCATGATCAGCCATTATCATTCCCCTAGCTTCAGGCAATAAAAAAGGACAGCATGTCTGCCGTCCTTTCAAAAATCAATATGTAATATAAACTGATTACAGAATTGAGCTTAGTTTCATGGCAACGCCCATGTCGCCTTCAACTTTGATTTTGCCCTGCATGAAGGCAGCGGTTGGGTCCAGATCACCAGCAATCAATGAATCGAGTACGTCTTTTTCGCAAACAACTGTGCAATCAGCGTCCTGGTTTTCCGTTGATACGGTTGGCGGTGTTGCATTGCCGTCGATGAATACACAGCCATCATCACCACAATCGAACTTTACAGTTGCGCCAATGCCACTTCCGCCACTTACTTTTGCTTTGATTGCTTCTGCTGCTGCTTCAATGCTCATGGAATATCTCCTCATTATAGAATGTTCTTCTCACATATAAATGTTTGGATTCAAATTGCAACATTTACGTGAACGTAAAAGAATTAAAGTAATTAGCTTTTTCATTCTCTTTGTTTGCGTGAAAGTCTGTAAAGAAAGGAAGCCTTTATGGACTGGAAGAGCTGCTTCAGTGAAGTTTTGATGGTGACTTTTTGGTTCTTCCGTTCCGTTTGCTTTACTGCGTCATCGAAAAACAAGTTAAGCATGGTTTCATTAGAGAGCTCTGAAATTCTATTCATGTCATAGATTGAATCAAAAAGTATCTCTATCGCTTCGGTATTGTTCCGAACAGTTTTTGCAAGGTCTTTTGATGTTTCATTAAAAAGTTCGGAGGCAAGCTTTGGCGTTTCCGATACAAGAAACTTATGAATTATGTTAAGTTCAGGACGCGCGGAATAAACAGTTTTTTCTTCATCAAATTTTTTTGCCAGTTTGATTGCGAGATTTGTATGTTTTGTATGGCCACTACGCACCAAGTGCCAAATCAGATTATAATGGATTATGGATATAACATCCCTGTGCGCAATTGATATTTCAGGTGTGCCATATCCCGAAAAATACCTAGATAAATAAAGCAAACTGGATTTGTTTTTATGAACTTCCAAGTCTTTAAGATTTAACTTTAACTTAGGGAAAAAATATAAGTAGTTTTCATGGTGTGTTTTAACTGTTTGCAGCCTGTGTGTGATACACTCATGTTCTGGATTCTTTGCGCCAAGGAGTACGCGTTTTGCGGAGGTGAAGAGCGCAGCGCGTCGGAACATAAAGTCGTTTTGCTTAATGCTGAATTTCACAAACGCCAGTATGTCTTTTATATTCAAAGGTGACCTTAGATGATTTTCCGATGCGTATTTTGAAAATTTTTCTGCATTCAGTATCAGCCCATCAAGGGTGAATATCTCCGCGATCTCTGATGATAGTTTCTCGTTCTTAATATCACAGGAAACAATTGCTATGTCTGACAAATCATAATTCTCAAACTGAGCGTTGCTTTTATCGCTGTAAAAAGGTGGGCAATAGATAAATCCATGCTTGCGTTGCAAAAGACTTAAAAGCCCGTCTCGCAAATGAGCATTGGAAACAGCGTTAGGGCATAGGCTGAAGATGATATAATCTTTATCTTCTAGCGCAGACAGTTCAATCGAAAAATCATTGATGCCATGATGATAAAGTTCGCACTCTTTGAAAACGAGTTCGCTAATGTTTTTAGCTTTTATTTCGTTTGTTACATGTTCGCTTGCAATTAGATTAAGAATTTTCAATTACATCTCCTGTAACTGCTTTTTCATAGTTCTGGGAACATGTTTGGGAATCTAAATTTGTCTTAATAAACGATCTTGCAGCATTACAGATTTTGATGCCGCGATTGGGGTTTTCTAATAGGTCACGAATGGCGCTCAAGAAAAAAGAAGCGTCCAATTTACATACTAAGCCGTTCTTTTCATGATCAATAAAATCAGCAAACAAATGCTCTGGCACAATGCATATTCGTTTTGAGGCCATACATTCGAGCAGTGACTGTGGTAGGGCATCAAGTCTGCTTGGCAATATCATGACGTCATTTTCTGCAATTATATGTTTTATTTCATCGCCTGATAAATAACCTAAGAAGTTGAGGTTTCGTTGGTCTTTAAAGGTTTCCACCGTTTTGTCTGAAAAATTTCCTGCAAAATTAAAGACAGTATTCAAATCAAGTTGATCTGATTTTTTTACAATGTCAAAGGCAATATCCGAGCCTTTTTCGCGACTGTCCCTGCCAAGGTAGAGGACGTTCATCCGATTTCTTTTTCCTGTAAAGAAGTCAGGCAAATCACAGTCAAAGTAATCGGTATCGATGCCCCTAGGAGCTATGAGAATTTTATCCGCATCATCAACAAAAGACCTAATACGTTTTTTTTCTGCTTGGGACATGACAAGAATTTTGTCACAAGACTGAAAATTTGAAAGTTGAATGGCTGAGTCTTTCAAATAGTCGTCAGAATATTTATAGGCATTGCCGTGGATGAATATTTTGGCATCTATCTCTGATCCTGAAACTCTCAGGACAGTTTTTGTTTTTCTACCCTTGCAGGCATCGACAATGATTTGGCCAACATATTGCCCGCCGCCCAAAACATTTGTAGCGATGTCTATGTCATACTCATCAATCAGTGCTTCGAGGTGAGTTTTAATGGCAGTAAAATCACCGTACTTGACCTGTTTGATGATTATTTTGGTATTTTCATACTGCTGGAAATATTCATTTATATTCGCTGGTGGGTTTACGAGTAGAATGAAAACATTGTGTTTGTTGAGCGAATGAACCAGATCATGAAGAATCTTGTTCATGAGCGTTGGCCAGATTTTCAGATTATGGATTGAAGGCAAAATAATAATATTTTTCATATTCAATTCTCATAACACAAACAGGAATTTGAAGGTGTATCTGGTCTGTTTACACATTACAATTAATCGCATTACTTGTTTAGTTGGCTGAATGCTTTTTCCAGCAAGGTCAGTATCAAAAAGCCGCCGATAGCCCAGATCATCAACTCAAAAGGGCCCAAACCTGTTCCTCTCAACCAAATGTTCAAAAGCCCACCTTGCGGTGGTAGTGCTTTTAATTCAAAAAGCCCGGGTCTATCCCAAAGGTTGAAAAGCCAAAATCGGGATATGTATAAAAGCACAAAACCGGTTGCTGTTACTATAAAAAGGGAAATTATTTTTTTCATTTGATTGCCTTGATATGATCAGGATCGACGATCAAAACCAGCAAGTCGCCACGCCTTTCAAGGTTTGCCTCAAGCTCAAGAAATTGTCCGACGTAGTGATATAATTCCCTCGGGAAAGGGCCACCATCTGGTCCTGCAACCAACAAGAATTCTTCACCTTGCACCGGATTGCTTGAAACGAATACAGGGGGGATATCGGCAAGCAGACAAAGATTTGCGCAGGCTTTATGTGCCAGTCCACGGCCAGGGTTCATCGCTCCTGCTAGACATTTGCCATCACAAATTTCACCCTGAAGCTCCCATCTGCCAAGCGGTTCGCTGCTTGGAATTTGTCCTTCGCGGGACAAATCTTCTATGCCGCGGTTTCCGCCTGCTACCTGTAACATGTCGAGTTCGCCACGTTTTAGAATGATGCCCGATACTTTGACCTGCTTGCCTTCCAGTTTTGGGAGGTTTGCCATTATGGGGGTCTTGCCTTGCCCGGAAAGCATCATGGTTCGCCCTTCCTTGATGCGCTCGTTTCCTTCCGTGACATAGAGCAGTGGATAGGGTGTTGTTTCCAATACACCTGTTACGGTTTGGCGACCGTAATCAAAACGAAAGCCGGCTTGTCCAGGATCATCTTGCGTTGCACCTGCCAATACCGCACCTGCAATAAAGCCTGCAAAAATAAGAAGTGACAGTTTAAGCAAAAAGCCTTTTAGAGCTTTTGGTATGCCAAGGTAACCTACAAAGAAAGGCGGCTTTTTTTCAATCATGCTGCAGCTCCTTGTATATTTAAAGGAACGGGCTCAACGTATGTGCCAGGTTCGTTTGCATGGCGGTCTACAAGAATAGTATTGCCTTCCACTTTCAGATTATAGGTGGGCACTTTTTCGGTAAAGGGTGCAGGTGACGAACCATTGGTCACGTCATACTGAAACCCATGCCATGGACAAGTAACAAGACACCGTATGATCTTGCCTTCACCCAGAGGACCGTTTTGGTGTGCGCAGGCATTGGAAATAGCAGAAAGTTTTCCTTCATGGAGGAAAATCGCCACACGTTCCTTGGCCGTTAATTGGGCAATTTTTGCATAGCCCTCCTGCATGTCTGTCGTTTCGCAAACTTTAACCCAGTCACCTGATTCAGCAGCCAAAGGGTCGCCGTGTTTTTTCTCGTGCAGTGCTGCCATCACATGAAGTGTCGCCACAACGATTGCTGCAAGAATGAAGATTACAGTAAATGTGTGATTTTGTTGGTCTTGTAGAATGCCAAGGCCAACATGTGCGACAACGGAAATATAGGCTGCGTAAATCAGATAATGAATGCGTTTCCAAATGCGGGGCGTTAGAAATTTCAACCAGAAGTCATGGCTTGTTGCAGCCAAAATAACCAGACAGAATAGTGCGAAGATGCCAAAGACTTCAAAGGGGAAACCAGAAAGCTGTCCATAACTTGTATTACTAAACAGCAAGGCCTCGTATTTATTGGATGGTGAAAATGCAAAATACCAATTGATGATATAGCTCGCATGGGTGATGGCAACGAATGCCGTCATCACGCCAAAGTGGCGTCTGTTATAAAGTAGCGGCAAGAAGCGATTATCCAATCTAGCCAAAGGCCCGATACATAAAATAACGCTGAGCATCAAAAACGCGCATGAACCAAAGGCGCGAGCATTGTGTACCGCTCCATTGATCCGTCCCTCGTTCGACATCAAATCAGGTGTTACAAAAATGAATATCCACAAATATGCAAAAACACTCGCCAGCATGACGGCGTTATACTTCCATTTGTTATTGTTCCATTGAACAGGAATATATTTGACGCTCACGATTTACGCTCCTCAAGTAGAGAAAGCTTCTGTGGCTCAAAATCCACAGGCCATGTTTGGCGTACTGAAAGGCTTACAAGAATAATTACAGGTATGAAAACGGCCAAAGCGATAGCTACCCAAAAGTGCGCATGACGTGGCGGACGATGGCGATTAGGCCAAGCATCCCTCTCGGTTTCCAGTATGAACCATCGCCACAAAACGAGCGGCCAGATTAATAAAATTGCAGGAATTAAAAGTAATCTAAAAACATAAGCACCCTGCGCATCTTCATCAATCCGGTCGATACCGATTGTCAGGAAGAACAGGGCAATGAGCGCCCCGATACTACACCAAATTTGGAAGGCAAAAAATATTGCCTGTGCCTGATCCATTATTCCTGCTTCTGACTAATTGCCTAGTAGTACGTTTTCGTATTCTGCTCTGAGTTCTTTTTTCAATATTTTGCCTGTAGCGCCGATTGGCAGTTGGTCAACGAAGATCACCATATCGGGTATTTGCCATTTGGCGATTTTATCGTCGTAATAGCTTAATAAGTCAGCTTCTGAAAGTTTGGCACCTTCCGTTTTTACAGCCAGAATTACCGGGCGCTCGTCCCATTTCTCGTGTTTTGCTGCGATGGCAGCGGCTGCCGAAACTTCAGGATGGCCGACGGCGATGTTTTCAAGTTCCACGGTTGAAATCCACTCTCCACCAGATTTGATGATGTCCTTTGAGCGGTCTTTAATGGTCATGAAGCCATCTTCATCCAGCGTTGCAACGTCGCCTGTATCAAACCAACCGTTATTCAGGGTTGTACCTTTTTCAGCGAGGAAGTATTCATCTAATACCCAAGGACCACGGCAATGAAGATCACCCTGAGTGACGCCATCATTCGGGAGTTGGTTGAAGTCTTCGTCAAAGATTGCAAGCTCCATACCAAAGGGTGGGCGGCCTTGATTAAGGCGAATTGTTTTCTTTTCTTCATCAGGTAAATCAAGCTGTTTATTTTTCAGATTGTTTACGGAACCAAGCGGCGACATCTCGGTCATGCCCCATGCGTGCAAGACTTCTACATCGTAATCATCTCTGAATTTGTCGATCATGACAGGCGGACAAGCAGAACCGCCAATTACGGTGCGCTTCATATGCGGTAGTTTGGTATTGGTTGATTCAAGGTATTGAATAAGGCCAGCCCATATGGTGGGCACGCCAGCTGCTATGGTGACTTTTTCATCGTTAAATAATGTCGCCAGGCTTTTGCCGTCAAGTCCTGGTCCCGGCATAACCATTTTTGCGCCTGCCAATGCTGCGGCATACGGTGAGCCCCAAGCGTTAACATGGAACATGGGTACAACTGGCAACAGGCAATCCCGTGCAGAGAAATTCATGACATCAGGCGTTGCCGACATCATCGCATGCAAAAGCGTTGAGCGGTGTGAATATAGTACACCTTTGGGATTGCCAGTTGTGCCAGAGGTATAGCAAAGCGATGATGCGTCACGCTCTTTTAAATCCGAAGGCCATTGATAATCATCGTCGCCTTCTTCTACCAGATCTTCGTAGAATTCCATCCAGTCATGTTGGCTGGCCATTTCATCGCTGCGTGCTTCCATCAAAATCCAGTGTTTGATGTGTGGCAGGTGAGAGCGCACGCCATCCACCAGCGGAATGAAGGTCGCGTCAAAGAACACAACCTTGTCTTCAGCATGAGTGAGAATGTAGATCAACTGTTCGGGGAAGAGGCGTGGGTTTACAGTATGGCAAACAAGTCCTGCGCCTGAGATGCCGTAATAAAGTTCAAAATGACGGTGATTATTCCATGCAATCGTTGCGATGCGGTCTGAGCGTTCCATGCCGCGCTTCGTTAGGGCAGAGGCTAAGTTTTTCGCGCGTTTTTGTACCGCTTTATAATTTGTACGTGTTTGTGATCCATCTGTATTTACTGAAACAACTTCAGTATCACCATGGTAGCGTGCAGCGTGATCGATGATGCTTGAAATCAGCAGTTCCTGATCCATCATTTGTCCAAGCATGGGGTTCTCCTCCAAGAATTTTTGTCTATGTTATAGCGACAGAAGCTGCGGCTGTGAACAAGGAAAATAGCGTTATGAATGAAAAGATTGACCCCATTCGAAAAACGGATGATGAAGCTTTTGAACTCACTCGCACTTTATTGGAAAATACAAAATATGCTTCGCTTGGTGTGAATGACACAAGTTCAGGATTTCCTTTGGTAAGCAGGGTCGCGGCAAGCTTTTCAAAATCAACGGGTTTGTTTTTTGCGGGTTCCGATTTGTCGCTTCACTCCAAATGCCTTTTAGAAGATAATAAATGTTGTCTTATGTTGGGTGAGCCTGGTAAGGGCGATGGTCTGGCCTATGCAAGAATAACATTTGTAGGGCGTGCTGCCAGAATGCCTAATGACCATGAACGGCGCGCTGATTTTAGGCAGGTTTTTATCAAGACACATCCAAAGGCAGAGCTTTACATAGACTTTTTGGACTTTGGATTTTACCCGATAGAGCTTGAGCGCGCTTATCTTAATGGCGGCTTTGGCAAGGCTTATCATTTGGACAAAGACGACATCTCGAGTTTAGTGGGTTGAACTCTTTATAAGTTTCGCCAATAGTCTTTCAATGACAAATGAAAATGAAAATACCGCTTCCAA
>CALFBU010000099.1 GCA_937951455.1 uncultured Rhizobiaceae group bacterium | reverse complement strand
ATGGTAACCGTTCTAATCACCCCGCAAAACGCTGGTGAGTACAAAGTTGAAGAATGGGAACACGTAGAGAGCCACGAACATTATGTCGATCATTCTACGGATGATCTGGATGCTTTTCTTAGAGCTGTGCTTGAGGTTTTGTAAACAATCTAATTCCCGCCACCAATCATTTCACCTTCAAACACCAATGCGCCTGTGCCAGCAAGTGACTGGGCATCGAAGGGTGTTGCTGGGAAGATTGATCTTTTGACACTTGGGCGTTTGCGTTCGTATGCAACGCGCTTGGCTGTACGCTGAGAAAGGCCAGTTTTACCTGTAATCACTTCGTAGTTGTTTTTAGTTACAACTGTGGTGTTTATTTCCATTGTCATCTCAGCACTCCCTGCATTCGCAAGCCTGTTATTTATTTTCTACTCATTAATGTAAGTAGAAACACTTTGTTCCCGGACTTCTTTAATTACGCTGTACTGGTCCGTTACAATTTTAAATATAGGTCATTAATTGCGGCATTAGTGTGTAAAGTGTCACACTTTGTGAGTTGACGGGTCAAGTAGTGCCAAATGCGCAAAGGCCTAAGTAGTCTCAAACCCATGATGTTTCGAAATAATTTCCCACCCTTCTTGGGCTGAATCAACCACGTGAAAAAGATTGATATCATCAGGAGAAATGGTTCCCTGATTAGCCAACTCATCAAGATTTATGACTTTGCCCCAAAAATCTTTGCCAAAGAGCAGGAAAGGAATCGGCTTCATACGATCAGTTTGAATAAGTGTCAGAGCTTCAAACATTTCATCCATTGTGCCAAAGCCACCCGGAAAAACTGCAATTGCTTTTGCGCGCATCAGGAAATGCATTTTGCGGATGGAGAAATAATGAAAATTGAAACACAGTTCAGGCGTTACATATTCGTTCGGCGCTTGTTCGTGCGGCAGCACAATGTTGAGACCAATTGACGGTGCCCCTTCATCTTGTGCGCCACGGTTTCCTGCTTCCATCACACCCGGCCCACCGCCTGTGACAACCACCATTTCCTTATAATCTGTGGTCTTGGAATAACGCGATGAGATACGAGCAAACTCACGGGCTTCTTCGTAAAATTTGGAATTGGCTTCCAGGTTCTTCTTTTGAATGTCATTCTTTGCAGCCCAGGCCTCACCGCCCGGTTCTGGAATACGCGCGCCACCGAACAGTACGACAGTTGATTCAACACCTGCCTCAGCCAGCATGATTTCCGGTTTCAAAAGCTCCAATTGCAAACGCACAGGGCGGAGTTCTTCTGAAGTGAGAAAATCCTTGTCATCAAAAGCAAGCCTATAAGCTGGCGCTCTTGTTTGTGGCGTATCAGGCACTTCGTGCGCTTTTTTAATGTCTTCGGTTGAGCCAACCAATGCGCGGTAATGTTTGCGGAACCAATTTGGCATGATGAACTATACTTTCTCTTTTATTCGTTGGTCGAATCACTTCATTTCATTGACCTTTGTTACCCTATGCCATAGACCGATGCCAAATCATCATAAGTTTCATTTTTCGGAGTAAATCTCATGTCTTTACAAGCAACCATTGAAGCGGCCTTTGAAGATCGCGATAACATCAGCATTTCAACACAAGGCGAAGTGCGCGAAGCTGTTGAAGAAGCGCTAAACATGCTTGATAGTGGCAAAGCACGCGTAGCAGAACGTGGCGCTGATGGTGTTTGGACTGTGAACCAGTGGCTGAAACAGGCTGTGCTTTTGTCATTCCGCCTCAACGACATGAAAGTCATGGACGGCGGCACCGATGGTGCGACCTGGTGGGATAAAGTTCCATCCAAGTTTGAAGGCTGGGGTGAAAACCATTTCCGCGAAGCCGGTTTTCGCGCAGTGCCAGGTTCCATCTGTCGCCATGCAGCTTACATCGGCAAAAACGTTGTGCTTATGCCGTCGTTTGTAAACCTTGGTGCATACGTGGATGATGGCACCATGGTCGATGGCTGGGCAACCGTTGGCTCTTGTGCGCAAATCGGCAAGAACGTTCACCTTTCAGGCGGCGTTGGCATTGGTGGTGTTCTTGAGCCGCTACAAGCAGGCCCAACCATCATCGAAGACAATTGTTTCATCGGGGCACGTTCAGAAGTCGTTGAAGGGTGTATCGTCCGAGAAGGCTCCGTGCTTGGCATGGGCGTTTACATCGGACAGTCAACAAAGATCGTAAACCGCGCAACTGGCGAAGTCATGTACGGCGAAGTGCCACCCTATTCAGTTGTTGTCGCAGGCACCATGCCTGGCAAACCCATGCCAAACGGCGAAGCAGGCCCGAACCTTTATTGCGCTGTCATCGTGAAAACCGTCGACGAGCGCACGCGTTCAAAGACGGGCATCAATGAGCTGCTGCGGGATTAAACCACTGCCCAGTGTAGCGGATACATTGGATCAAAGACTGTTACATCACCGACGCCAGTTTTTATCTTCTCAGGATATGAAACTGGCGTTTTTTGTTTTTTGAGTGTGATGGTCTCGCTGTTAGGCTCCAGTCCATAAAAGGCTGGGCCATTAAGCGACGCGAAGTTTTCAAGTTTGTCTAACGCGCCTTCTTCTTCAAAGACATGTGCCAGACAAGACATTGTGTTGATGGATGTA
>CALFBU010000098.1 GCA_937951455.1 uncultured Rhizobiaceae group bacterium | reverse complement strand
TGGCAGGCGAATGGTGTGATGATCGCTAATAACCATGTTTCAGATTGTGCTTATTCAACCGTTCGGTCAAACTCATGCAGCAATCTTCAGATTACAAACAATACTTGCCTGCGTGCGGGTGAGACATCCATTTACTCCGAGTTCGCATTTCAAGGCGCGCTCATCTCTGGCAACATTGTTGATGGTGGTGCGCGTGGAATTTCGATTGCCAATCTCGACCATGGCGGCAGACTAACCGTTTGCTCCAATAATCTTGTTCGTAACATACATGAAAACGCACCCTACCCAGATGACCAGCATGTCTTCGGAACAGGCATACTTGCGGAAGCGGATATTGCCATCACAGGAAACGTCATAGAGCGCACATCACGGTTTGGCATGTTGCTTGGGTGGGGCGAATATCTCCGCAATGTTACCGCCAGCAGTAACATCATCAGAGATACGAAGACCGGCTTTTATGTTAGCGTCGTTGAAGGTACTGGCCAGGTTTCGATTAGCAACAACGTGGTCGCCAAAGCACCACGCGGCATCGTTGGCTATCGCTGGCAAGAAGCTGTTACAGGAGATATGATAAAGGAAGGCGCACGAAATTTTGCAAATATATCTTTGCAAGGTAACCGCCTCGCCTAAGCGTCTTGGAATTATTCCAATAATTAGAGCTACTTAAAGCTATTACTCACCACTCTGATTCAACATCTTAAGAGATTGAATCAAGCAACAGCCCGTGCCAAAGCGCATTGAGACCATAAATCAGAAAGTGCAGTGACCAGATTTTCAATGTCCTCATCCGTGTGCAAAGGCGATGGCGTAATACGCAGTCTTTCAGTTCCTTTGGGCACTGTTGGATAATTGATCGGCTGCACGTAAATGCTATGATTGTTCAACAGAAGATCGGATATCCATTTGCATTTAACTGGGTCTTTGACCATCACAGGAATGATGTGACCAGGATTTGGTGTGTAAGGAATACCCATTGCATCCAGTCTTGCACGTACTGTTTGAACACGTTCCTTATGACGTGCGCGTTCTATCTGGCTTTGCTTCAAATGCTGAATGCTCGCCAAAGCACCTGCAGCAAGCGCGGGTGGTAGTGCAGTAGTGAAAATAAAACCTGAGGCAAAACTTCTGACAAAATCGACCAACTCATGCGAGGCGGTAATGTATCCACCCATGACGCCAAAGGCCTTGCCGAGCGTTCCTTCGATGACCGTTAGGCGATGTGCAATGCCTTCCTGTTCCGCAATGCCGCCGCCACGATTGCCGTACATGCCAACGGCATGCACTTCATCGATGTATGTCATGGCGCCGTGCTTATCGGCTACATCACAAATTGCTTCAATCGGTGCGATATCACCATCCATGGAATAGATGGATTCAAACGCAACAATCTTTGGAACGTCTGATCCATATTCGGAAAGAATGCGGTCGAGATCTTCAACGTCATTGTGTTTCCAAATACGCTTTTCCGCTTTTGAATGTCTAATTCCTTCGATCATGGAAGCATGATTATTAGCATCTGAGAAAATGACACATCTAGGAATTTGTGCCCCCAAAGTACCAAGTGTTGCCCAGTTGGAATTATAACCTGATGTAAAGAGAAGTGCTGCTTCCTTACCGTGCAAGTCAGCCAACTCTTCTTCCAACTGAACATGAAAATGATTGGTGCCTGAGATATTTCTCGTGCCACCTGCGCCTGCCCCACAGTTTTCTACTGCGCTGGTCATGGCAGATAAAACTGAAGGGTGTTGACCCATGCCCAGATAGTCATTTGAACACCATACGGTTACTTCTTCTGTCTTGCCATCCACGTGACGTGTGGCTTTGGGAAAGCTGCCAGCATGTCGCTCAAGATCAGCAAAGATACGATAACGACCTTCTTCTTTAAGCTCATCTAACCGTGATTGAAAAAAAGATTGAAAATTCACAACATCACCCAAAAATTTTGTCTCGTTTTATACGCATAAAGCACATCTGGCGACTCTATAACAAGAAACCCATCCGTCTTTTCGTCGCACTTCTTGTAACATTCATTTGAACGAGGCTATTTGATCTTAATCAAACTTTGGGCGGCCAGTCGCAGTCATGTGGATTACCGCTTCCACAAAATGACGTGACCCATCTATCGTTGGTGCTTGAACATTAACACTGGTTTCAAAGATGGGCGATTCAGCACCAGCTTCTATTGCCATCTGGGCGAGTTCTGTTTTCATATCGATTTGAACTTTTGCAAGAACGGCTTTTTCATCGACCATATTGGTCAATTTTCCACCAGACATGAATTGGAAAGAGCTACCACCGTCTGAGCTTGTCACAGTAACCGTCAGTTGGACACGAACTTCGCCTGCTACCGCACCAATGGCGTTTGCAACATCTGCATGCTCTGGAATCAGGCATTCGGTAGCAAGACGCTCACCAATCGCTGGATAATAAACACTGGCAGAAGCGCCCAGCCCCACCAAGGGTCGATCCAGATTAATTGCAAATTTAACGAAGCCGTTCTCTTTATTCAGTGAGCGTGAAATCAATTCCTTTGCGCCCTCTCCAAGCGTGATACCATCTTCCGCCATACAAGTTTGGAGTATGACATCACAGCTTTGGGTCGTGAGCTGCGTCTTGATATTTTGGCAAAGCTGCTCTGAAGAGGCTGCAATCGGTTGGGCAAAACGATCTCGCACCCGGCACAAAATACCAGCGGCAAATTTTGCTGCCTCCGCGTTCCAATTATCCTGCAAGCCCAAAACATGCATGGCATCTGACGGTGTAAAACCAGAAACCTGAACCAATCCACGAGATACCAGTTTGTTGAGAGTTCCGCCTTCTGATGCACCTTTTAAGACTTGGTCTAGCGGTTGTGGTTCATTGGAGATTTTTTCAAAGACTTTTAATTCAGTTGCTTTCAAATTGCCTGATCGTTTTTCGGCGCCTGCAATTCTATAAGCAAATTTGGCGCATAGATGGTTTGGGTATTCCATCTGCGCCTGACGCTTAAGTGCGCCAAGGACACTGTCCTCATGCTCAATCGCCAGCAGGCTGATTGGTATTTGTCTGCGCGGGCCAAGCTTGATCTTAGTCTTTGATGTATCATCCACATCAACTACTGAATCCCCCCCTAGCCCAAATGTATGCATAGCTACGGCTTCAACCATGGTTGTAAATCCACCTACACTTGCCCCTTGCGGCTCAATGCGAGGCCAGCCTTTTTCCAAAATGGCAACATCCGTTGTTGTACCTCCAATATCGGAGATAATTGCGTCTTTTGTTCCTAACAAAAACTTTGCCCCGACCAGACTTGCTGCCGGGCCTGACAAAATGGTTTCAATGGGGCGTTTTAAAGCAAAGTCAGCGTCTACCAACGCACCATCACCACGTACGACCATCAGCGGAGAATTAATCCCTGTTTTTTCCAAATGAGACCGACAGGCTAAAATCAAATCTTGAATAACAGGAATTAATCGAGCGTTGAGAACCGTCGTTAAAGCGCGTTTTGGTCCACCCAATTTTGAAGAGAGTTCATGGCTGCAAGTTGTGGCTAATCCAGTTTTTTCTATTAGATAATCACGCACTGCTAATTCATGTGAAGCATTGCGAACGGCAAAATATCCAGCAATTGCAAAGCCTGAGATATGGTTGGAATTACCCTCAATAAAACCGTCAAGCCCTGTCATATCAAGCTTACGCTCATTGCCACTTACATCGTGTCCTCCAGGAATAAAAATAACCGGATCGCCAGCCAGCGCTTCCTTAAGACCAGACTTCTCCATGTCTTTTTCATCAAAGCCGATCATGACCAAGCCAACGCTGCCTCCCTTCCCCTCAACCAGCGCATTGGTTGCAAGCGTCGTGGATATGGAGGTTAAGGCGATTTCGGAAATATTGCCCTTGAATTGCTCAAGAACCGCATCAACCGATCCAGAAATTCCAATGGCGAGGTCATGTTTGGTTGTAAGCGATTTTGCTTTTGCAATCACACCATCTGCATCACTAAACAACACCGCATCGGTATACGTGCCGCCCGTATCAATGCCTAGCAGGATTTTGTTTTCAGCCATGTTTACAACTCAACCTTGATGATGAATCCTGTTTTCATCATCAAGCCTTCAAAGCCAAGTTCTGAAAACGACAAGGGCTGCCTTAGCCACTGTTTCTCAGGCCTGCCGATATGCCGTTAATCGTGAGTTGAAGCCCGCGCAGAATTTTTTCATCCTGCTGCTCTTCATCTTGGGCACGATACTTGCGCATCAATTCGACTTGCAAATGATTGATCGGATCAAGGTACGGGAAACGGTTTTGAATAGAACG
>CALFBU010000097.1 GCA_937951455.1 uncultured Rhizobiaceae group bacterium | reverse complement strand
CCAAAAGGCGATATGAATTTCACATCCCTGCTTGAAATGTTTGATCAACAATTCCGCGAGCCACTGATTGCGCAACGCTACCTTAAAGAAGTGCGTGGCGGGGATAAACGTATTATTCTGGTCGATGGTGAGCCCGTTGGCGCGATTAACCGCGTGCCGGCAGAAACAGATGCACGCTCAAACATGCATGTGGGGGGACGGGCAGAGCATTCCGAACTGACAAAGCGCGAACAGGAAATCTGTGAAGCGATCAAGCCGACGCTGAAGGAGCAAGGCTTTATCTTTGTCGGGATTGATGTCATCGGCGATTATATGACCGAGATAAACGTCACCTCACCAACCGGAATTCGCGAGGTGAAAAAGTTTTCAGGCACTGACATTGCATCCCTTGTGTGGGATGCTATTGAAAAGCGCGTAGGCTAAAGATTTATTTCTTGGCGTTATGAGCAGCGATTGCAGTTGTGATCGCTTCCTTTGCTTTGGCAGCGTCGCCGTAGCCATCGGTCTTTGCCCATTTGTTTTTCTCAAGGTCTTTGTAACGCTCGAAGAAATGTGCAATCTGCTCGCCAACAAGTGCTGGCAGGTCTGACATTTCATGAACGTCCTTGAACATCGGATTGATTTTTGGTGAAGGCACAGCGATCAGCTTTTCATCGCCACCTGCTTCATCCGTCATGTAAAGAACACCAATTGGACGACAGTTTATGACTGAACCTGGCATCAGCGGTGTAGTATCTGCAACCAGCACATCAATTGGATCACCATCATCAGACAATGTATGCGGCACGAAACCATAGTTGCCTGGATAACGCATGGAAGTTGACAGGATACGGTCAACAAAAATGGCCTCTGAATCCTTGTCCATTTCATATTTAATTGGGTGACCACCATAAGGTACTTCGATGACTACATTGATATCTTCTGGCGGATTTTTGCCAACTTCAATTGCTTCAAGACGCATGATTTAGACTTTCATTTTGCTTGTTGATTAAGCGGGGTTAATTTTGCCCGCTTTATAACGCAGTCACGACCATCTGCAACCCACCATCTGGCTGAGTGGTCAATTTTTGTACAGGCCATGGTTCTGACGCATCTTTTGCCATGTCAAATCTGTATCTTGATAAAAGCTCGCCTAAAATAATCACTGCTTCCTGGATCGCAAAACTTTGACCAATGCAAACACGCGGACCAGCGCCGAAAGGCAAATATTGGTATTTGTCTATCTTGCCTCGATTCTCAGGCAAAAAGCGCGACGGCATAAAGGCGTTCGGCTGGTCCCAATATTCCTGATGTCTGTGCAAAGTCCACGGCAGGACCAGACATTGTGAACCTTTGGTTATGGTCGTGCCTTCCCATTCAATGTCTTCAAGCGCTTCTCGGCTGATAACAGGGGCCGGCGGGTAAAGGCGCATGGCTTCTTCAAAAGCGGCCCTTGTATAGGGCATGTTTTCAACCCAATCGAGCGGATTGTCATATTGGCTTGTGACGCGTTTTGCTTCTTCTTCGACTTTGGCACGTTCTTGCGGCGCTTTTGCCAAAAGATAAAGCGTCCACCCCAATGCACGCGCTGTTGTCTCATGACCCGCACCGATGAAGGTAATGACGTTATCTTCAATTTCTTCGCGGCTAAGACCATCTTCGCCCTCGGCACGCAAAAGAAGCGTTAGAAAATCATCCGGTGGCGTATCGCCTTTTTCTATGCGCTCAACACGTTTTTCGATGGTTTTTCGAACCAGTTTACGGAAATATTTCAAAATGCCTCTGCCCGTAAAATGCTTAATGCGCGGCACCCATTCAGGTATATTTACGATGTCGAACGGATCGACACGACCAACCGTTTCAAACAGGCGCTCAATCTTGTGCTCGAACTCTTTTTGGTCACCCTCAATTTCATTGCTGAACAAGGTTTCCGCAAGCACATTAAAGGTTAGCTCTGTCATGTCTTTTGCGATGTCATGGGTGACACCGGGGCTGTCATATTTCTCAAGATATTCTTTTGTGACCCGTGACATGCCTGCTGCAAAGCCATGTATGTGTTTGGGTGTGAAAACCGGCGCCATGGCTTTTCGTGAGCGTTTCCAAACCGGGTTTTCCGCTGTCAGCAATCCATCCTGCAAAATCGGTCTCAAAACAATCTGCCTAGTTTTGGCAAGTTTGAAGGATTTGTTTTTCTCAACCAGAATATGCCTGATCAATTTAGGATCGTTCGCAACCAGCAAGGGACCACCAATGCCTGAGGGCACATAAACATAAGGCTCACGGTAGGAATGCGCACCCCATAATTCGATCGGATTATTGTAAACAATCCAGAACATTTTGAGCATGTTCGGTGGCTCTGTTCTGGGTATGGGTGCGGGCGGAATAAAAGGTTTTGGCGTGGTATCCATGGGGTATGCTCCTTGCAATAAACATAGGTGCTACGAACGCTAAATTCCATAGTGGCAAACTGTCATATCAGCTATACGTGCAAACTTTGGAAAACCTGTTCTGAAATTTGGAAAATCAGTGCAAAAAGCCTATATTAACTTAAGGAAAATTCGCTGATTCGTATTTCTCAAGTACAGCGGAAAAAACAGGCAATTTTTTATGACTGATACACCCGAAAACGATATCGACCCAGCTGAATACAGTGCGGATTCCATTAAGGTTCTCAAGGGCCTTGATGCGGTACGAAAACGCCCTGGCATGTATATCGGCGATACGGATGATGGCTCTGGTCTTCACCACATGGTCTATGAGGTTGTTGATAACGGCATTGATGAAGTGCTTGCTGGTCACGCGGACCGTGTGACCGTAACACTTAATCCGGATGGTTCAGTCACCGTCACAGATAACGGTCGTGGTATTCCAGTTGGCATTCACGAAGAAGAAGGCATTTCCGCTGCCGAAGTGATTATGACCCAACTTCATGCGGGCGGTAAGTTTGATC
>CALFBU010000096.1 GCA_937951455.1 uncultured Rhizobiaceae group bacterium | reverse complement strand
GGAATACCTAATGGCAAAACTGTCTCTTTCACGAGCAAATAAAATGATTAATAAGGCTTTTGCTCACGCTGCTGAAAAACAATACAAACCTTTAGCATGCGTTATCATGGATGCTGGTGGAAATATCAAAGCGTTTAAATCTCAGGATGGCGCTTCAAATGGCCGATTTGATGTAGCAAGTGGTAAGGCACGTGGCGCACTTGCTGTTGGCACAGGTTCACGTTGGCTGGATGCACAAGCAGCGTCCAGGCCACACTTTCTGGCTGGCCTTGCTTCTGTCATCGAAGGTGGCATTGTACCGGTTGCAGGTGGTGTTCTTGCGAAAGACGCAAATGGTAATATCGTTGCAGCGATCGGCATTTCTGGTGACACATCAGATGCCGACGAAGCCTGCGCGATAGCAGGCGTAGAAGCAGCTAATCTTTCTGCAGATACAGGCGCTTAGGACAAAATTATATGGCGGATTTAGTATCCGCCATATCCACCGCCACCGCCAACTTGCACATCACGGGTTGCAGAGCGAATGGAAACGGAAAAGCCTGCAAGCACATCAATCAGAGCTATAATCATCAATATGAAGAAAACTGAGTGCGCAGCGCCTGCAACGATTAAAAATTCAACCAGATAGGCAATGAAAACAAACGTCGACAACAAATGATCGATGATCGAGTTTGCACCAACGCGTGTTGCCTTGATGATTTCAAAAAACAATAAAAGCAGGCCAAGACCGATCATGAGATCGCCCATGGTCATGACCCAGGTTGCACCGGATATCATCGTCAACTCAGTGACCTGCTGATCCCAGATACCCACACCCCCGTTTAAAACAATCTGAATATTGTAAACGATAAACGGCACGATCAGTAGCGGTACATTAGTCAGCATTATAAAATCCCCAAAGCAAGCATTACCTAACGACAGGTTCTAACATAGTTTGCGCAAAAAATGTCAAAAAAAAGGGCTGGCACGAAGCCAGCCCTAAAATTATTTTTAAGAAACTTAAACAGAATCTTTTGGCTCAAGAATTTGACGGCCACGGTACATGCCTGATTTCAGGTCGATGTGGTGTGGGCGACGCAATTCGCCAGAATCTTTGTCTTCTACGTATGCCTTTGCTTTCAAAGCACTGTCTGAGCGACGGAAACCGCGCTTCATACGTGTGATTTTACTCTTAGGTACAGCCATTGTACTCACTCCGATTTAACATAAAAAAGGCTCTTTGGTAACGACAGTCGCCCATCGCAAGAGCCTGAAAACTACTTGTTGGGATCTCATATACATATTTTGGGTGTGTTTGGCTATAGGCAATCAATATTTTTTTGGACTGCGAAATAAAAAAACCATGAGGTTTTTTCAAAATCCACTACTTCAGAAACTACTTAAGACATTGGACATAAGCACCAGAGGCTTTGGCCCGTCTTTGAACGATTCTAGCAACCCTATCCATGGAGCGTGTTGGCTTTGCTGCATTGCGCTGTTTCGGGTTTGGCAAAGTCACCGCAAGAAGAGACGAATAACGCGGGCCCAGCTTTGCGGCACTTCGATTGAAATATTTTTGTGCTGCCAGTTCGACACCAAAGATACCTTTATCCCACTCAGCAATATTAAGATAGATTTCCATAATCCGCTTCTTGGGCAAAATCAGTTCAGCCATCATGGCGTAAGGGACTTCCAAACCTTTTCGAATGAACGAACGGTTTGGCCATAAAAACAGGTTTTTCACCAACTGCATGGTAATCGTACTCGCACCGCGCGTTTTTTCACCATCGATGGCATCTTCAATAACCTTGTTCAACGCTTCCCAATCAACCCCGGAATGCGAACAAAATTTCCCGTCTTCAGAACTGAGCACGGACTGATAAAGCACAGGCGCCATATCATCAATTGCAATCCACTCACGCTTGGCGCCATGCCCTATCAGACTTTCCTTCACCATAAGCGTTGAAACCGGATGCACGAACTCGAAACGATATAGAAACAATAAAAAAGCGGGCACCAGGAAAATCAGAACGACAAAAGCCGCGACGAAACGGATTGCGAATTGCTTCAGGGAACGGCGTGGCTTTTTGATTTTTGCCGCTTCAGGCTTTTTTCCCTTTGGCTTACTGGTTGACGCAGAACTGGCGTTCTTGCCAGTTTTTGCCTTTCCTTTTGCCTTGGAATTTATTTTTGGTTTCGTTGCCATGATATCTTTTAACGTAAAGTTTTAATCCGCGAAACTCTGCTTGACGCAAACAAGGCAAAGTGTCACGAAATTCCTCACAAAATGCACAATTGAATTACAATCGGAATAAAATGTCTACTTCGCAATCAGAGTTCAAACTTCGTCTAAAATCTCACGCCGCTTTGGTTGAGCAAACCCTGATTGAGTTGTTGGATCAGGCACCTTTTGAATATGAAATTGAACGCCCTTCACGATTGATGGAAGCCATGCGGCATTCCTCGCTTGATGGCGGCAAGCGTCTGCGCCCTTTTCTGGCAATCGAAAGTGCAGCGCTTTTTGATGTGAAACCTGAACAGGCGGTACTTGCTGGCAGTGCCTTGGAATGCATCCATTGTTATTCACTGGTGCATGATGATCTGCCAGCCATGGACGATGATGACCTTCGACGCGGCAAGCCGACCACTCACAAGGCTTATGACGAGGCGACCGCTATATTAGCAGGGGATGCACTTTTAACGCTGGCTTTTGATATTTTATCACGCGAGAAAACCCATCCGGATGCAAAGACTCGCATTGAGCTAGTGAAACTCTACGCGCAAAATTCTGGCCTTGGTGGAATGGTTGGCGGACAAATGCTTGATCTTGCAGCAGAGCAAAAACCATCGATTAGCGAAGAAGAAATCCTCACGCTGCAAGCCATGAAAACAGGCGCGCTTATAAGATGTGCGTGTCATGCAGGTGCAATATTAGGTGGAGCTTCAAAAGAAGAGCAACAAACACTCTTTGATTTTGGAGATATCATTGGTCAGGCATTCCAACTTGCAGATGATATTCTGGATGTAACCTCAGACGCGGAAACCATGGGCAAGCAAACTGCAAAAGATGCCGACAA
>CALFBU010000095.1 GCA_937951455.1 uncultured Rhizobiaceae group bacterium | reverse complement strand
GGGTGTAGACTGTCAGCATGCGCGTAACCCTAGTTTTCCAATTGGCAGGCTGTGCTGTCGAAATATTCAACTTTGGTCAGCGCTGCTTGCAGTTCGTAATCGGGGTATTTCATTTTCAGCTGACGGGTCAGGCCATCGCCGTAGAGCAGAAAGGATGCTTCGTAGATCGGTAGCGCTTCGCCGGTATTATCCTGCTTTGGTTCAAAATAGCTCATGGTCACGGGCCAGGCTTTTCGCTCACTGAACACATCCAGGATTTCCGAGCTTTCGCCCTCAAGCGGTGCTTCAATCAGTTTGGGCTTGCCGATGACGGAAGCTGAACTGAGCATTTTGTCCGCGTCGCCTGAGCCGTCAAATACGTTATGGTTCAAAAACTGATCGCCTTTGGCCGCCGCGTTTAAAATATCAACCAGATGAGAGGTGGTAAAAATGCCCTCGCCCAGGTTTAACTGGCGTGGCTCCTCGCCTTTCAGGTTGACGATAACGCCGTCGTTCCTGACGCTCGCATTGCCGGAGATTTTTTGATCCGCCTGATCGTTTACAAAACTTTTGGTCTCAAACGAAAACTCCTTGCCATCCGGACTTTCGTAGGTTGCGGTTTGCTGATCTGTGGTGAAATCATCGCGGCCTGTGGTGATGGTGGTCACGAAACGATAGCGAATTGAGATGCCATCGCATTCATTGCCCTGCACTTCATAGACGATTCGCCCTTTCATGCCTTTGATGCCTGAGCGCTCTTCAGCATTTTCCAGCGTTACATCATAGACCGCGCGATGCGGCTTTAAAATTTCGAACCCTGCTGCAAATCCAAGGGATGTCGTGGATAAAAGAACAGACAGGCTGGTGGCAAGAATTTTCATGTGGCGTGACTTTCACAAATGCTTAAAATGAATCTCGTTCGTTACCATACCCTGAACCAGACATGAGGCAACTCCATGGCGTTGGAATTTAAAAATAAAAAGTCGCACAACCTTCAATGGATGACTGAGCGCCCCATCGCCCATCGCGGCCTTCATGATGTGAGCAAGGGCATTCATGAAAACACCCTTTCTGCCGCACGGGCTGCGGTTGAAGGCGGGTATAACATCGAGCTGGATATCCAGCCCTCCTCAGACATGGTGCCGATGGTGTTTCATGATTATGAACTCGAACGTCTCACAAGTGAAAGCGGGGATACGCGCAGTGTTGCTGCCCATACGCTGAGCAGGATTTTCATCAAGGATTCAAAAGACAAAATCCCGACCCTCGAAGAATTCTTGGAATTGATTGATGGCAGGGTTGGTCTTGTGATCGAACTTAAGGGGCGCAAACACGAAGACGAAGGTTTTGTCGCCGCGATTGCGGATTTGCTTTCTACCTACAAGGGTGATGCTGCAATCATGTCTTTTGAACATCACCTCTTGAGAGATGCGCGAAAAATAGCACCTCACCTGCCCCTTGGGCTAACGGCAGAAGGTGATGATCGCAGCTACGACAAGCACAAGGCCATAGCGCAGGAATGTAATGTCGATTTTGTCTCCTATTATCTGAAAGAGCTGGATTGCAAGTTTGTTGAAGAGTTTAAGCAAACTGACCGCGAAACCATCAGTTGGACGATACGCAGCCAAGAGGACAAGGCTTATAGCGATAATTTCGTCGATCAGGTTACATTTGAAGGTTTCAAGCCTTGAACCTTGGCGAAGAAAACCAATCTACCAGTGAATGAGTGACAGCTTTCAAATACGTATTATTAGTTCCCTGAAGGATATCGACGCAGACGCTTGGAATGCCTTGCAGCCAAGCGAGTGTTTCAATCCATTCATCTCATATGAGTTTTTATACGCTTTGGAAAAATCAGGTTCTGCCATATCCAAAACGGGTTGGCTCGGGCAACATCTGATTTTGGAAGATGATAAGGGCGAAATGCTAGGCGCGATTCCCTGCTATCTGAAAAATCATAGTCAGGGTGAATATGTGTTCGATCACGGCTGGGCGGATGCGTTTGAGCGTGCGGGTGGCAGTTATTATCCTAAGCTTCAGTGTTCAGTCCCATTCACGCCAGCAACGGGACCACGATTTCTTGTTCCGCAATGCGAAGGACGTGCCATTCGCATGACAGCGCTTGCGCAAGGATTACAACAGCTTTGCGAGCGAATGGAAGTCTCTTCCGCGCATATTACGTTTGTGGAAGAAGATGAGTGGCAATTTGCAGGCGAGCAAGGTTATCTACGTCGCAAGGATCAGCAGTTTCATTGGCTCAATGACGATTATAAAACTTTCGATGATTTTCTGGCAAAGCTTTCCTCGCGCAAGCGCAAGAACATCAAGAAAGAACGCCGTGTCGCACTGGCAGACAACGGCATTACCATTGATCTTCTTAAAGGCGATGAGATTGATGAACGCACATGGGATCGGTTCTTTGCTTTTTATAATGACACCGGCATGCGCAAATGGGGACAGTCGTATCTGACGCGCGAATTCTTCACGATGATTGGCGAGATGATGCCGCAGCGAACGCTGCTCATCATGGCAAAACGAGAAGATGAGTATGTGGCGGGCGCTTTGAACTTCATCGGGGATGATTGTTTGTACGGTCGCCACTGGGGCTGTCTGGAAGACCACCCCTGCCTGCATTTTGAGGTGTGTTATTATCAGGCAATTGATTACGCGATTGAACACGGTTTGAAACGCGTTGAAGCTGGTGCGCAAGGCTCTCACAAGCTTGCACGTGGCTATGTGCCGGTTACCACACATTCAGCCCATTGGATTACCAATCCCGGATTTCGCGATGCAGTGGAAGATTATCTCGTGCGTGAGCGGCGCGAAGTTGATAGACATAATCAAATCTTAAGCGAACACGCACCTTTCAAAAAGGAAAACAAGGCATGACAACACCATCATACGATAACGACAACATTTTCGCCAAAATCCTGCGCGGTGAAATGCCCTGCTTCAAGGTTTATGAAGATGACAACGTCCTTGCCTTCATGGACATTATGCCAAGGGGCGAAGGTCATTGCCTTGTCATCCCCAGAGCGCCCTGTCGAAACATGCTAGATGCAACACCGGACACCATCGCCCACGTCCACCAGACCGCACAAAAAATAGCTCAAGCCGCGCTTAAGGCATTTAATGCAGACGGCATCACCATCCAGCAATTCAACGAAGATGCGGGCGGACAAGAGGTTTACCACTATCATGTGCATGTCATCCCAAGACACGAAGGCAAACGCATGGGCCCTGCGGGTGTAATGGGCGACATGGAAGCGATTAAGGCGAATGGGGAGAAATTGGCAGCTGCACTGGCTGGATGAGTTTAATCTTAAAGATTAAAATAGACCCCCAAGCCGCAGACGAGTAATGCGGCTTGGGATTTTGTTTTTACAGGTTGCCCTTGCTCATTTCTGATGCAAGATGGTCCGCTTGACGAATTGCCAAGGCTACAATTGTCAGCGTCGGGTTTTCTGCAGCTCCTGTGGTGAAAACACTGCCATCCGAAACATAAAGGTTCGGAATGTCGTGCGTTCTGCCCCACTTGTTCACCACACCGTCTCTGGCATTTTCCGACATGCGGTTTGTGCCGAGGTTATGGGTCGATGGATATGGCGGCGTTGGGAAGGTTCTCGTTGCACCCACCGCGTCATAGATTGCAGCACCCTGCTCGTAAGCGTGATTTCGCATGGCGATGTCATTGGGATGATCATCAAAATGCACATTGACAACAGGCAGGCCATGCTGGTCCTTAACGTCCGTATTCAAGGTTACACGATTAGTTTCCTGCGGCATGTCTTCGCCTACAATCCACATGCCAGCCATGTTTTCATAGCTGTCCAGTGCAGTTGTGAACTCACGCCCCCAGGAACCGGGATCAAGGAATGCAGCCATGAATGGCAGCCCCAGTGCGAGCGTTTCAAGCTCGTAACCACCAACAAAACCACGCGACGGGTCGTGTCTTGCTTCATCCTGAATGATGCCGGCCATAGTCGTGCCACGCCACATTTTTACGGGCTTATCGAAGACACCGTAAACCGATCCGGTCATATGACGCATATAGTTACGCCCAACCTGACCTGACGAGTTTGCAAGGCCATCCGGGAACATGGATGAAGCAGAATTCAGCAACATGCGAGGACTTTCAAAGGAGTTGCCCGCAACACAAACAACCCTTGCCTTTTGCATTTGAATGTTACCATCGGCATCAAAATACTCAACGCCTGTAACCTTGCCTGCATCGTTGTGAAGAATGCGCGCCACGTGAGACTTTTCACGCACTTCAAGATTACCAGTTGCCTCACCTGCGGGAATATCCCTGTAGCCTGCCGACCACTTCGCCCCCCATTTACAACCCTGGAAGCAAAACCCGGTTTGCTGACAAGCCAACTCACCATCGCGTTCCTTGCTGTTGATGGCCATACGCCCTGTATGGACTTGTTCATACCCAAGCTTCTTGGCTCCTGCCTCAAAGACCTTGTAGTTGTTACAACCTGGTAAAGCCTCACGGCCACCGGTTTGAGTAACGCCTAGCTTGTCTTCTGCCTTGGTGTAATAGGGATCCATTTCATCAGGGTCGATCGGCCAGTCCAGAAGACTTGCGCCCGCAACATCCCCATAGGTGGTTTTTGCTTTCCATTCGTGTTTTTGGAAACGCAGCGACGCACCAGCCCAGTGTTGGGTTGTGCCACCCACTGATTTCACAATCCAGGCAGGTAGGCCTGAAAAGTCCTTTGCAACGCGCCAGTCGCCTGATGTTGTGCGCGGGTCAAGCCAGGCCAATTGGCCAAAACTATCCCATTCATCGTTGATGAAGTCTTGTGGCAAATGCCGAGCGCCTGCTTCCAACGCCACTACGCTTATGCCTTTTTGAGCGAGTTCATTTGCAAGAACACCGCCACCTGCGCCTGTGCCGATGATTACGACAACGCTATCGTCATTTTTATCAAATGGTGCAGCCATTTTCGTGTCCTTTCCTTAAATCCAGTTAATGTCGTCAAAGCCGCGATCGATGTAGCCACCCTTGGAGTAGCTTTCACCTTCGTAGCCAAATAATGGCCAAACGGCTTTTTGATTATAAAGACCTGTTACAAGGCCTCCACGAACAGTCTGAAAGAACGCGCTGTCTTCCATGCTACGCAGAATATCGACGCGGTCACGTTCCCAACCAGCTCCAACATAACTTGCGTGTCCAGCTTTGACTGCTGCTGCATTAAGAGCAGCAATGCCCGCTTCAACAGTTTCCATGTTATCAGCAGTGTCATAGCCTTTTACGGCCGCTGCATAGAATTCATCTCCTACATGGTCGTGCGGGTAAATATCGCGAGCCATCTGGATCAACGTTGCCATCGATTCGGGCTTGAGGTGCTTTACTTCCAGTGCCCAACTGACACCGGGGTTTGCCACAAAACCGGCGCCCACAATAAATGCAGCCCCCAGTTTTGCACTACCCGACAATAATTGTCGCCGTGTCAGGCCTTTGCCTTGGTTTTGTTTCATCATATTCTCCTCCTTTATTCCAACAGTTTAAAAGTGTGAATTACGTGTATCGCCCGTGCCTTTGCATCACTTCGATTTCATAGCCATCAGGGTCGGTTACAAAGAAAAACTTGGCGAGCAGCGCGCCGTCACGTTCGAACTCAACGATTTTGCGAGGCTCAAATCCTGCCGCTGAAAAGCGTTTATGTTCGCTTTCCAAATCATCCACCACAACAGCAAAATGACCGTAACCATCACCAAGATCGTATGCTTCCTCCCGCCGCTTGTTGATAGTCAGCTCTACTTCAAAGTCGTTTTCATCATTGCGTAGATAGACGAGTGTGAAGCTGTCAAAGTCCAACCGCTTTGCGATATCCAGATCGAATGCTGTTTTGTAAAATTTGACAGAACGCTCTTCATCGAGAACGCGAAGCATGGTGTGAATTATTTTAGCCAACTTAAACCTCCCTGTAGCTTTGCAAGGAGTATAAGTCTCAATTTTTCACAACGGGTAGTAACTGGGTACTACAAGCACAAATGAATTTAATGCTTTAGCAGTGTGCCAATATTTTATGCAGCAGACGTGGCCTCAATGCGAAGCGCATTCTCACGCGCGGCATTGCCTCGCACTTCTTCTACATAAGTCAGGCATGCACATCTCAGGAGAGATGTGAAGTTATGGACCTCACCTCTCAAATCAAGCACTTCATCGTGCAGGGTTGTAAGAAATTTGCCAAGTGTCATATTTTGGGCTTTGGAAACTTCTTCCAAAATTTCCCAATATGCAGTCTCCAGGCGGATACTCGTTACATGGCCGCCAAGCCTTACTGAACGGGCCTCCCCGCTATAACGCTCTGGCGATTGACCTGCAAATATCTGACACATTGTATTTCCTCCCTCTTCAAATAGAATATGAAATCGGAATTTTGTCAAATACGGATACGAGTACATGATTCACAGGTCTTCCAATATCCTAGGACAGAATATTTGAATAATTCGATTCTCTCCGCTTGCCCATAATATATATGCCTACCCATATGAGAATCGCAGAGTCGCGAAAGTGTTAACAAATCAATACCAAAAATTAACGATTAGACGCTCATTTTGCTCAAAGTGTTGAAAAACCTAGCAATCTTTTTTTTCATTTTTTCCACGATATTCACACTAAGACCACAAGATGTAGTTTTTTTATTTTTCTTTACCACAACCTGTTGACGCACTCACCCGAGTCTGGGTATCAATTGCTTTAAGAGTTGAGTTGGATTGTGTGTCATTGGGGGACGAGGCGTTAAACGCCTTACAATATAAGCATAATCCCTTCCATTATCGTTAGTAAGCTACATTAGAATACGGTTTCTAAGCATGATTTCTTGCGGCCTAATTGGAAGAATAGCCCGATTTTTACAGTTGTGAGTTGTTGTTGTTTAAAAGTTCTGTTAATACTATATTTAGTATTTACAACGACAATCACATCAAGATATAGCGTATTAGCTTCGGCTAAAGAGTGGCAGGGGTTGTGTCTTCCTTGTGGGTTAAGAGCAATAATAATGTTCAAAACCTGCAAGATGATGGGGAACAACAAGCGTAAAAATTTAATGAGTGCGGGGCTGAATTCACGAATTTGGTCAACAATGAAGAT
>CALFBU010000094.1 GCA_937951455.1 uncultured Rhizobiaceae group bacterium | reverse complement strand
GCAATATCTGATGCAACGCCCGTTGCTGTTTCGTTATGACAAGCGAAGACGCCTTTGATTTCACGGTTCGTGTCCTTTTCAAGAATTTCGCGGTATTCTGCGTGCGGAATACCGTAGCCCCATTCAACTTCACAATGATGCACGTCAAGACCAAACCTTTGCGCCATATCTACCCACAAGAGAGAGAATTGGCCAAAGCTGGACATGAGAACTTTTTCGCCTGCACTAAACAGGTTTGAAAGGCACGATTCCCAGCCCGCAGTGCCTGAACCCGGGAACATGAAAACTTCCGCGGTTTCAGTTTTGAAAACTTTTTTGAGATCCGCAAAAAGAGGAAGCGTTAGGTCGCCAAAGTCCGGGGCGCGCATGTCCTGCATCGGAACGTTGAGCGCTTGGCGCACGCTATCAGGAATGTTTGTCGGACCTGGAATGAAAAGTCCTGTTTTGCCATTTGTATTTTTCATCATTGCATCTCTCCATAGTGTTGGGAGCAGAATGGAATCCAATGATGAATAAAGATATCAAATTTGTGTAAATATGTACGTACTGTAATTTACATTAATTACATTTGTAACTTTTGTTATATATGACTTTATAATTTTTATTTTATTATCCCTGATAAACATAGTTATCGGTAGATATATCCCCTGCCCAAACATAAACGGACATGAATGCCTTGTTTGCAGTTTTATTTGCGTGAGGAAGCATCGAGGGATGATGCGATCGCTCACCCGCCCTATGTAAAAGATAATCACCAGACCCTCTTTTCCATAAAGCCTCGCCAGCAAGCATTACGAATATTTCTTCTGCTGGGTGTGTTCTTATACCGTAGTCAGAATTTGGATACATTCCATACAACCCAAGCCTGATAACATCAGATTGCACCAAACCTTTAGGACCTAAAAGCTCAACGTGGACTTTTCTTTTACTCGCAGCGATATAGGCAGGGTCATTAGATGTTGTGGGTGGCTGCCACAGTAAATTCATTTCAGAAATTGTATTACAAACCGGATCTGCATCCTTTTGTAACAACACTTCTATCATGGATGATTCAAGTGTCGTATGCCCTGCGCTGTATTCTGCAAAATCACTGGATTTGCGTAATTCACTCGCACCGAATTGCTCAATTGCTAGAGGACCATTCAGGGCATCAGCAATATCCAAAAATAATTTCGTTAACTTCATAGACGCAATCCTTTAAAAGTCTGTCGGTGCGCCGCCTTCTTCCTTGCGCTTGATCACAAAGGCTTCCAATTCTTCCCGAATGGCTTCGTCCAATGGCGGAGCTTCGAACTCATTGAGAATTTGCTTCCAGATCTTGTTGGCTCTGGTTACTGTGAGTTCTGCGCCTCTGTCTTCCCAATTTTCAAAATTTGACCAGTCAGAGAGGAAAGGATCGTAAAAGGCTGTTTCGTATCTGTCTTGCGTATGCTGAATGCCAAAGAAATGGCCGCCGTGACCTACTTCTGCCATGGCATCAAGTGCCAATTCCTGCTCATCCCATTTAACAGGCTTGTCCATGTAAGTGATCATTTGCTGAAGCTGTTCACAATCCATGATGAATTTTTCATAAGAAGCACATAGCCCACCTTCTAGCCAGCCGGCTGCATGATAGACCATGTTCACGCCAGAAGTCATAGCTGCAAATAAAGAATGAGAACTTTCCCAAGTTGCCTGATTGTCAGGTGCGTTGGCAACGCATGTGTTGGATGCTCTTAACGGTATGTTGTAATAACGCGCCATCTGCCCAGTCATTTGCGTTGTGCGCATGTAATCCGGTGTGCCGAAAGCTGGCGCACCCGTTTTCATATCAACGTTGGAAGAAAATGTACCAATCGCTGCAGGACACCCTGGATTAACGCATTGTATTAACACAACCGCGATAAGCGCCTCTGCTATCGATTGTGCAACCGTCCCTGCCAATGTAATCGGCGACATCGCACCCGCCAAGGTAAACGGCGTCACGACTGTTGGCTGGCCACGTCGTGCAAGACGCATCAAGCCATCCAGCATCGGATGATCGTGCTTTAGCGGCGAAGTCGAATTGATGTTTGTGTACATGCGCGGCGTTGCGTCAAACTCTTCATGCGTTAGCCCGCCCGCAATGCGCGTCATCTCCATCACGTCTTCGACACGCTCTTTGCCAAGTGAATAAGCGTGGACGACTTTATCCGTCATCGTCAGTTTATCATAGAGACAATCAAGATGGCGAATAGAGGGATGAATATCCATTGGCTCTACAGGATAGCCACCTGCAAAATGCAGACAATTGAAATATTGCGTTAGCTTGATGAAATCCTGATAGGCCTTGCGATTGCCGACTTTGCGCCCTTCATCCAGATTTGAATAATTTGGTGGCGAAGACACATTGCCAAAGACAATATGATTGCCACCAATTGTAATTTTTCGATCTGTATTTCTTGGCGTTAGTGTAAATTGCGAAGGTACGGTCTTCAATTTTTCCATCACCATCGCACGGTCCATCTTTACCAACGCGCTTTCTTTCGTGATGTTGGAGAGTTCTGCGCCATGGGCTTTCAAAATTTCTGCAGCCTCCAGATTTAGAAATTCGATCCCGATTTCCTCTAGCACACGCATCGCAGCATTGTGGACGGCCTCAACACCTTCCGGCGGCAGTGGCTCGGTTGGCTTGTCATGATTTTGGGGGACACTCCAAGGAATTTGCTTTATCGCCGCACCCTGCCCGCGCTTGTTACCTGCACGTCCACCACCTCGCCCTCGCCTAGCGCTTCGCTTCGGTGCGTTGTCTTCTGACTGAATCTCTTCGATGGACATGTTTTCTCCCATTCACGTCAATACATTTAACGAGTTTCGCACCGTCTTGGCAGAATGCAATCAGAAAAATACGACAGCATGTGCGGTATTAGAATATTTTCACATATCGCTCTAAATTGGCACAATCAAAATGCTTCTTTAAAACTTTATATCACGACTAATTTAGTCGTAGCATGAGCCAGAAAAGTGCTACAGATTTCTTGATACTCAACACATTACGGAAACCAATATGACCATTGAATTTTACGAACTTGCCGCTGAAAACAAAGACATTAAATTCAGCCCCTTCGTCTGGCGCACGCGTATGGCGCTCTTGCACAAGGGCGTTGATTTTGAATCGATTGCCTGGCAGTTCAGAGACCGCGACACCAAAGAGCATAAAACCGTTCCTGCAATTTATGACAATGGCAAAATGGTTTCAGACAGTTGGGAGATTGCCAAGTATCTTGATGCGCAATACCCCGACAAGCCGATGTTGATGAAAGACGCGGAAGCCGAAGCGCATGCACAACTTGTCAGCAACATTTGCAACATGATGATTTTTGCAACTGCTGTGTCCATGGCGATTTATCCCGTGTCCCAAATCATAGATGACGAAAGCGCTGCATATTTCATCGAAACACGTGAAGCCAAATTCGGCAAAAAGCTTGTCGATATCAATAATGGCGACAAGGACGCAGCCAAGGCAGCACTTGCGAAAGGACTGGGCGTTTTTGAAGCCACGTTAGGCACAAGCGATTACCTCGGCGGTGATGCACCTACCTATGCAGACTATACGTTGTTTGGTGTTCTAAAGTGGATTGATGTTGTTGCTTATCGCCCAGTCGATGAAAGCACAAACGTAGGCAAGTGGTTTGATCGTATCAG
This sequence comes from uncultured Rhizobiaceae group bacterium, assembly GCA_937951455.1. Lineage (GTDB taxonomy): Bacteria > Pseudomonadota > Alphaproteobacteria > Rhizobiales > Rhizobiaceae > JAALLB01. The sequence continues at coordinate 10,866 of CALFBU010000094.1, read as the reverse complement.
CGCTATGTATGACGGCGACGCTGCCAATGCGCCCACTGTCAACAACACATAATGTAATTTACCGCTCCAGCTTTTAATTGGCTTGGGCGGTATTCATTTTATGGGATTTTAGTTCTAGGCGCGCCTGTCTTTACCAGAACGGTTTTCGCCAGTTCTACGCTCGACAGCAATCGGCTCATTCTTGGGTTTTTGTTCTACGCGTCTATCAGTTTTTCTTCTGTCTTCTTGTGATCGCACTTTAGACATTTGGCTTATCCCTTTTTGCTATATGCGAATAGTATACAAAAACACCCTTAAGACAGTGTAAATAGCCGATTTTTGAGACTTTTCAGCACTTTAAGCGCAAAATTCTAAATATTTGAACTTCAAGTTTCAGCATTATATTTCGCAATAATCAAACAGAAGAAAACATTATTGAAATGAAAATGGTGATCCCTGGAGGATTCGAACCTCCGACATTCTGCTTAGAAGGCAGACGCTCTATCCAGCTGAGCTAAGGGACCATTGCGAACTGTGTATCAAGTTTTGGATGATTCTGACAAGTCGCAGATTTGGATTAATTCCTTAATTATCAAACCTGAATTAATGTGTCCAAGGCAAAGAACGGTCTGTGCTGAAGTTTTCTGCGTATGACATAACCCGACGTTTTGCTTTTTGTGGTTTTTGTACCGAATAAGCAATGCCGTTTTTTTCTGCGTAGGCTTTGGCATCTTCCAGCGTTTTAAACTGAAGCTTGATTTGAGATTTAGTGTCCGAAGAACTGGTGTAGCCCATTAACGGCTCAACCTGCCGCGCACTCTGCGCTTCAAACTCCAAAACCCAGCCATCGGTCTTGGCTTTGCCAGACTGCATAGCGGTTTTTGCGGGTTTGAAAATTCTTGCGGACATATTTTCCATCAACTTGTTTCAGGAATGAGCCTTGATGGTCGGAGCGGCAGGATTCGAACCTGCGACCCTCTGGTCCCAAACCAGATGCGCTACCAGGCTGCGCTACGCTCCGACTTATCAAGTCGAGGCATTCACTACACTGACCCGTAATTTCACGCAAGCCAGAAATGCACATAAATTGAATAAAATGACTTTATTACTAACTACTATTCAAAAAACGCGTGCATAATTCGGTCGCCCGGCTTTGCACCTATTTGTTTGGCTATTCCTGCGTTTAATTCAAGGACATGCGATACAGGCTCGCCTGAGGAAATTATGGCAGTAGAGAACGGCTTTGTATTATTTGCAATGCGGGCAATCGTTCCGTCTTCTTTGATGAACAACATATCAAGGGAAAGTGGCGTATTTTTCATCCACATCATGATCGGGGCAGTTTCGCCAAAATCAAACAGCATTCCGTGTGTCGGCAACATGGTTTCGCGGAACATCAGCCCCCTGCTACGCTCCTCGCTCTCATCAGCGATTTCAACTGAAAACTGGAAAGAACCATTGCTGGTGACAATTTCCAGCGACTCTACCGGAAAGACTGCATCAGTATCCGGCTCTGGCTGAGCAAAACTTACTGTTGTAATCAAAAGGAATAGTAGTGCTTGGAACAAAGAAAGGATGGCTTTTATAGCTGGTTGTGAAATCACGGGTTAAAGTCACTTTCGATATTACGTTGGATCAAACACGATAGAGAGTTTTTCCAATCGTTTGAATCACTTATTCAGCGCTAATGAAGTAGACTCTAACTATGGCAACACTGAGTGATAAGTGAACACAACCTAAGGTAAATCAGTTTGTTTGGATTGTTCTATCTTCATTGTCAGGGAAAATTTCCGCTGCCATGAGGCCTTTTGGACCGTTGCCAAATCTAACCAATACATATTGACCGGGACGCAATTCAGTTAGACCAAAACGACGTAAGGTTTCCATGTGAACAAAAATGTCTTCGCTCCCACGCGTTACGAACCCATAGCCTTTATTTCTGTTGAACCATTTAACCTGAACACGTTCAAGATCACTGTCAGCCTTAACATCAAAATGTGTTTTACCACCCTCTTTTTGTAAAGGGTGAGTGGCTGTAGAATCATCCATTGATAAAACACGGAAAGCCTGAAAGCCTCGTTCACGCTTTACAACTTCGCAAACGATGCGAGAGCCCTCTAAAGCGGTTTGAAAACCATCTCTGCGAAGAGTAGTTACATGGATAAGAACATCTGATATTTTTTCATCGGGTACAATAAATCCAAAACCCTTGGACACATCAAACCATTTGATAAAACCGGCAATCTCGACTACTTCTGCTGTTTCCCCATCAACAGAGCTACCCTTTTTAGAGGCGTCAAAGTCCAGATTATTTTTATCCCCCGTCATCGCTTACTCTCAATCACCGCACTACTAAAAACTGATTCTGTTTCATAATAGCACTTGTGTAGGTCAGGCCTGCAAGTACTAAACGTAAAAAAAGCCTAAACTCTTGCCAGACTGTGCAAAAGTAATATCTAAATCCACAGAAAATTGGGAAAAGCAGAAAGAGAAAATCAATGAAATACCTTCACGCTATGGTTCGGATCAAAAATTTGGAAGAATCACTCGACTTTTATTGTGCCAAATTAGGGATGGTTGAGGTCTATCGCTATGACAATGATGCGGGTCGTTTTACCAATATATTCCTGAGTGCCCCTGACGATTTGGATTCAAACAAAGACAAGGCTAGTACGGATCGGACACCTTGTTTGGAGCTGACGTACAACTGGGATTCGGAAGATTATAAAGGCGGCAGAAACTTCGGACACTTGGCTTATGCCGTCGATAATATTCATAAAACATGCGCAGACCTCATGGAAAAAGGTATAACTATCAATCGCCCGCCCCGTGATGGCTATATGGCATTTGTTCGTTCACCTGATGGTATTTCAATCGAATTACTACAAAAAGGCGACGCCCTGGAGCCAATTGAGCCATGGAAAAGTATGGAAAATACAGGCGAGTGGTAGAAGCTGTCAAATATCCAGTCTATTAATGTTGTGAGAATCCAAATATGACTTTTTTCAGCCTTATTTTAGCTATAGCTAAGCGTTGGGCTTTGGTTTGCGCATATTTTAACTAACTATTACGTTTTGTTAACTATAAATGCTGCAAATTGAAAACGGCTGAAAATTCATATTTGAGTTTGATTTTATTAATAAATTCACATTCATCTCGCGCGAACAAAAACTAGACATCAAGGGCAAGCTGGAAGTTTGTACAGGAACATAAAACATATTGGCTTTGGCTTGCCCCATGCAAGAAAAGACACGATTTTTTCCAGATGTGCTAAAGGACTTGCGAGTACTTTTGCAATTTTGGCTGTTTCTGGATGTGTTTCTCAACAATCTGCACTCGATTTTAACGGGCAAGAAATTACACAGCCAGTTCCTACGGGTGTTTCACTCGCTGGTGACAGTACGGCTAATTCAAATCCTGTTGCGATCTCTGCCAACAACCAAATACCCATCAAGGCACCGCGCCCATCTGCTAATGTTGCACAAGCAAGCAATGTCACGCCAAATGCACAAACCGCACAGACAGCTATTCAAACGCCTACAACACTTGCCGTTAGCCCAGCCCCTTCCCAAGTACCAACGGCAAATGTGATTGCAGCGGCAACTCAGCCTGCTACAAATGAAACAACTTCAGTTCAAACTACTGTTCCACAAAACACTGCTCAAGCTGCTTCAACTCCAACTCCAGCAACAGTAACGCCGGTACCAAGCCCCGCTGCTACAAGTCAAAATACAGCAACAGCCGTGTCGTCAAATACACAACAATCTGTTGAAGTGGCATCCTTGTCACCGACTGTGGAAACTGCACCAAGTGTTACAGCACCTCAGACCGAAACTGTTAAAAAGAAAACTTTTTTTGAAAAACTGTTTGAACCAAAAGAAAAAACGCCACGTCCTGCCGTCAGTTTAAATAAACCAAGAGTAGACAGAGGTGCACGCGCTTCATCTAGAATTTCTACGGCTAATTCGGTGGCTCAACGCCCAAAACGAAAAATTACAAAACCCAAAACAATTGTTGCAAGTGCCCGCACAAGTGTGAACGACAGCGCTAGTGGTTTGCCGGGTGTAAAGTCGAATAATGAAATTTTTGGCATCAAGAATGAAGCTGCGATAGCTGAGAAACCCGATAACACAACACAAGTTGCATCGCTTGGTTCTCTGGGACGCCTTTCACCAAATGGATTGCGTGTTCAACATTCAAAAGTGCAAGTTGCTTGTCTAAAGCCTGGTGTTTTGAGAATTCTAAAGCAGGTTGAAAGACGTTACGGTAAAAAACCCATAATTACCTCCGGATATCGCAGCCCAAAGGGCAATCGACGTGCTGGCGGCGCTAGAAACTCACAACATATATTCTGTAAAGCAGTGGATATTCAAGTAGAAGGCGTCTCCAAGTGGAACCTTGCCAAATACTTGAGAACTCTTCCCGGTCGTGGTGGCGTTGGCACTTATTGCAGAACAAAATCGGTTCATTTTGATATCGGCTCAAAACGCGATTGGCATCACCCTTGCCGCAAGTCATCAAAGCGCAAGCGTAAAAAGACATAATTTAGTCTCGTAAAACATGCGCTTTTTACCTGTGACAAAATAATTTTAAAATTTTTGCAAAAAACTTAAAATACCGCTTGAAGCTTTTCAATTTCGCTTCTATACAACGCTCACACTGATGCTCCCTTCGTCTATCGGTTAGGACGCCAGGTTTTCAACCTGGAAAGAGGGGTTCGATTCCCCTAGGGAGTACCAGTGTTATTTATCCTCCATAAAACGTATTCAAACCAATCAACATCTTGACTTGTCACGATGTTATGTTTCTTGTGTTTTCTAAATTCGTTTAGCAGAAGGCAAATCTCATGAAATTGGTACGATATGGTAAAGTAGGCTCTGAAAAACCGGGTATGATCGATAGCGATGGCAAGCTACGTGACCTTTCAAAGCACATTGATGATATTACCTCGGCAAGTCTTTCACAGATTTCCAAGCTTAAAAAACTGGACGAAAAAAAACTGAAATTGGTAAGTGGCAAGCAGCGGTTTGGACCACCAGTTGGTGACATCGGAAAGTTCATGTGTATCGGTCTTAACTATTCAGACCACGCAGCAGAAACAGGCGCCTCCATTCCTGAGCACCCTCTCCTCTTCATGAAAGCCAATTCAGCGATTATTGGAGCGAATGACACAGTTTCGATACCGCGCAAGTCAAAGACAACCGACTGGGAAGTTGAACTGGGGGTCGTGATCGGTCGAAAGGCTAAATATGTCAGCGAAAAAGACGCTCTAAAATATGTGGCGGGTTATACCATTTGCAATGATGTTTCAGAACGCACCTTCCAAAAGAAACTCACAGGCCAATGGACAAAGGGTAAATCATGCGACACGTTTGGCCCCATCGGCCCTTGGCTTGTTACAAAGGATGAGATTAAGGACCCGCAAAATCTGGATCTCTCACTGGATCTGAATGGCAAGCGCATGCAAACGGGCAATACGTCCTTGATGATTTTCACTGTTGCAGAAATTATTTCTCACTTGTCACAAATGTTCACGCTTCAACCTGGTGATGTCATCTCTACAGGTACGCCGCCTGGTGTAGGCGCTGGTATCAAGCCGAAGCCAAAGTTCCTGAAGGTCGGAGACACGATGGAGCTTCATATTTCCGGTCTTGGTCACCAGAAGCAAAAAGTGAAAATGGATAAGTAAAGTCTAGCCTTCATTAGGCTTTTTGATTGTGGCAACTTTTTTGACTTGCTGAGACTGAGCATAAATATCTGCTGCTTTTTCAATGCGCAGTTTTGTTTCCGCAAGCTTGGGTTGAGTATGTCTTGTGCTATCTGCATTTAAAAATGCAGAGGCAACTACTGCTATGATTCCAAAGACGATCAATTCGGTTTTCATGTTTTACTCCCTAATGTAAAAATCGTTGGCTTCTATCTTCAGGCTAACTGATTTTCACTTATGGGAATGTGCCATTGCGCACATGAACGAAAACTGAAACTAAAATTCAAATTGATTTCATGTGATTAAAAACTTGGTATATGTTTATGAGTGATTTCTAAATTTTCAGGTATTTACAAATGATTGATTACGTCTCGCAAGCCCTCTCCTTTCTTGCAACCAGCTTTGTGCTTGTGATTGGATTGTTTGCCTTATGGGCAGTCTGTGCGTTTGTGATCGATGTAGTTCAGACCAAAGACCCCGTCAGACGTAATTATCCTTTGGTTGGGCGTTTTCGTCATCTTTTTTCGTCTCTGGGTGAATTCTTTCGCCAATACTTCTTCGCCATGGATCGCGAGGAAATGCCTTTTAACCGAGCGGAACGTGAATGGGTTGTGCGTGCTTCCAAGGGCAAGAAAAACACAGTCGCTTTCGGGTCTACCAAAAATCTGACGCCCACAGGTACGCCTATCTTTGTCAATTGTCCCTACCCTTATTTGGAAGAAGAGGACATCGAAATTCCAACCATGGTGATAGGGCCACACGCACGCGAACCTTATGAAGCAACTTCGTTTGTGAACATATCAGGCATGAGTTATGGCGCACTTTCTCGCCCTGCCATCAAGGCGCTATCCAAAGGGGCGAAGCGTGCAAACTGCTGGCTTAATACGGGCGAAGGTGGCCTGTCTCCTCATCATCTTTCCGGCAATTGCGATATCGTCTTTCAAATCGGTACCGCAAAATATGGTGTTCGCAATAAAGAAGGCGGATTAAGCGACGACAAACTCAGAGAAGTGGCGCTTAAACCGCAAGTTAAAATGTTTGAGTTAAAACTCGCGCAAGGTGCAAAGCCAGGTAAAGGCGGCATTCTGCCCGCGGCGAAGGTCAATGCTGAGATTGCAGAGATAAGAGGCATTGAAGAAGGTACATCCTCCATATCGCCCAATCGCCACCCTGAAATCAATTCAAATGCTGAACTTCTTGATATGATCAATCATATCCGTGAGGTCTCCGGTAAGCCGGTCGGCTTTAAAACCGTGATTGGCTCGCCAGAATGGATGGATAGCTTGTGCGAAGAAATTCACAAGCGAGGCATTGAGTCTGCGCCAGATTTCATCACGATTGATTCAGGCGATGGTGGCACAGGCGCATCGCCCATGCCTTTGATGGATAATGTCGGTCTCCTTGTACGTGAGGCGCTGCCGCTTGTGGCCGACGTCCTAGCAAAGCATGGTTTGAGAGATCGCATTCGTATTATTTCATCTGGCAAGTTTATTACGCCGGCTGATGTTGCCTGGGCAATGTGTGCGGGCGCTGATTTCGTGGTGACGGCGCGCGGTGCCATGTTTGCGCTTGGTTGCATACAAGCCATGAAATGCAACAAGAACACCTGCCCTACTGGGATCACGACCCATGATGCGCGTTTCCAACGTGGTATTGTGCCGAAGGAAAAAGGCCAACGTGTTGCAAGCTACATCAACAACCTGGTGCAGGAAGTTGATACCATCGCAAACTCTTGCGGTGTGCTGGAACCAAGAGGCCTACGCCGCTATCACGTCCGTATGGTGCAAAACGATGGCCGAACAATTTTACTGAGTGAGTTATACCCGTGGCCTGAAGGCACAGCGCCGGGCAAGGCTGAGTATCCTGATGCGGTTAGGAAAGTTGAAGCTGCCGAATAAAAATAAGCGCCTAGACTAAACCAGCAAGTTTTGCGAACGGATCCCAATGAGGTTCTTTATGCCAGTCGTATTCACAACCGATTGCCATCTCTTCAGCAACATTGTTGCCAAACAAATCTGCAAGAACTGCTAACGCCATATCCATTCCTGCCGAAACACCAGACGATGTAAAAAACTTGCCATCTTCCACCCATCTTGCTTCTTTTACCCACTCAACATTTGGAGCAAGATGGACTGTGCTGGTAAAGTCCATTTTGTTAGTAGTTGCTTTTCGCCCATCTAAAACACCACTCATACCTAAAATCACAGTCCCTGTACAAACGGCCATAACCCTCTCTGCGTTTGCTGATGCCCTACTTATCCATTCAAGGGTCTCATCATCAACACATTCTACTAAAGCTGAATCACCACCTGGAATAAGCATAAGGTCATAATCATCCTTGTCAGATAATTGTTTATCTATAACAATTTTTTGCCCATGAACGCTTGGAACAGGCTCACTTGCTTTTGCAACGGTGACAACTTCAATTTCTTCACTAAGACCTCCCAGCATTTCTATTGGGCCAAAATAGTCGAGCGTTTCAAAGCCTGGAAAAACAAAAGCTGCTAATGTTCTCATGATGATTCCCCTTTGTAACTTAGGGTAGGCTTGCAAAAACCGTGGTTTTTAATGAATCGTATCGTTGACGCAGGGCTTTTTTCCAAGTCGTTGGCTGACCGAATTGGCCTACGCACTTGTTCGCCACCGCAATTGGGACAGATGTTATTAAAATGGCTTTCTGAGCATTCAGCGCAGAAGGTGCATTCAAATGAACAGATTCTAGCGTCTCTTGCATTAGGTGGCAGGTCTTTATCACAACACTCGCAATTTGGTTTGAGTATAAGCATTTCGCATCCTTTCATACTTAAACAAGCCTATGCTACATGAAAGATATATGGCATAAATGACAATATGACCTCTATTCATGCCAAATCATCTATTTCAAAACCCAAGCCAAACGATGTCGTCTTTGTGGTCTATCCAAATATTGTATTGCTCGACCTTGTTGGTCCTCTTCAGGTTTTCACCCATGCGCGCAAAACGCCCGAATCAAAAAATTACTATCGCACCAATATTGTGTCCAAAGCGGCTGGAAGCATTAGGACCAATACAATTTTATCGATTGATTCGGCCCCACTTACGAAGTGGCTTAACAAACCTATCCACACGCTTGTATTTGTCGGTGGCGATGGTGCAAATGAAGCAGCGCTAGACCTGCCTTTTATAAAACAAGTGAAACAATTAGCTGAACAGTCTGCCCGTGTATGTTCGGTATGTAATGGTGCACTTGTTATTGCTGCTGCAGGCTTATTAGATGGACGCCGCGCAGTGACGCATTGGGAAGATTGCGACCAACTAGCCAAGCAGAACCCTGCAGTTAAAGTGGAAGTTGATCCAATCTACATCAAGGATGATCATGTTTGGACTTCTGCTGGTATCACAGCTGGTATCGATATGGCTTTAGCAATCATTGAAGAAGATTTAGGGAAACCTGCAGCAATTGCGATGGCAAGGTCACTAGTTACGCCTATGGTACGCTCTGGAGGCCAATCTCAATTTAGCCGTGAACTGGATAGACAAGAACGTGACACTGCTGGCAAGTTTTCTAACTTGCATGATTGGGTTAAAGACAATCTTCAAAAAAGGTTTTCAGTCGCTGATATGGCTCAACACTGCGGCATGAGTTCAAGAAATTTCTCTCGCCTTTACATGTCCACCATGGGTATTTCTCCAGCAAAGGCTATAGAGGTAATGCGTGTTGATAAAGCGCGTGAACTTTTGATCACAACAAATCTTGGCATAAAGAGTGTTGCAAGAGAAAGTGGTTTTCAAGATGATGAACGCATGCGTCGTGCTTTCTTACGCCATATCAAAACTCCGCCCACGGCTTATCGAGAGCAATTTGTGGAAGGCGACAAGTCAACCACAATATCGTGACAATATTTTCCTTATCTTGAAAATGCACGAGCTAACACTAAAGTCTTACTATCAGCCCATGCCAATAAAATTCAAATAAAGGGAACACTCATGACAAAGCTTTCAATAAATCGACGAACTCTCCTTGCAGCTGGCCTGACCAGTGTGACCGGTTTGATTGTTCCTGCCCGCGCGCAAGGCCTTGCACCAACGCCAAGCATGCGTGGGGGTTCTAATAATTATCGCCCAGGCGCACCGATTATGGAACGCATTGGTGGTGGCGGTTTTTTAATGACGGGCACAGTACGCCGTGCAGGTGATGGCAAACCGCTTGCGGGTCAACGCATTCAAATCTGGGCGCATACGACAGAAGGTCAGGAACGTGACCCACAAAGCCATGGCGCAACGCTTACAGACACAAACGGCGAGTTTCGCATGGACATGCCGCAAATTGTGCCGACCTTTGGTCAACCCCATGCACATCTGGCTTATGATAGCGATGAATTTGAAACGGTATTCCTGCGTCCTGTTATGCCAAGCGCAAGTGATACAACACTGCACGCAGACTTCGTTTTAAAGCCAGCATAAAAACATGCATAACAAACAAGCAAGCCTGACACGTACCGTTTCCATCTGGTTCGCGTTATTTCTAATACTTACTTTTCCGATAGTCGCAGCCGCATTCAGTCCGCAACTTCAATGGCGCGATGCGGTCTATGTTACTGCCGGATTTGCGGGCATCATTGCGCTTTGTTTATTGTTTGTTCAGCCGCTTTTAATCGGTGGGTATCTACCCGCTTTATCGCCCATGAGTGAGCGACGTTTACATCGTTGGGTAGGCGGTGGCTTGGTTTGTGCGGTCATCGTACACGTTGCTGGGCTTTGGATTACAAGCCCGCCAGATGTCCTCGATGCACTCATGCTTGCTTCGCCAACGCCTTTTTCGATTTGGGGCGTCATCGCCATGTGGGCAGTGTTCGTAACTGCTATACTGGCCGTATACAAAAAGCGCTTGAAGCTAAAACCACGATCTTGGCGTATGGGTCATACAGCACTGGCAGCAGTCATTATTATTGGCAGCGTTGTTCATGCCTTGCTTATTGAAGGCACCATGGAAATACTATCAAAGACAATTTTATGTGCTTTGGTCTTCATTATTGGTGGGTGGGTAATTATCAGGCGTTTTGTTTGAAAACGCATACTTGGTCTCAGCACCTATAAATTTAAACAACAGCCGCATCCAGTAATCTTAACTGAACCCGTCTTGAGCCTTGCCAGAAATCAGCGCTCAGCGTTCCCGCCAAGTGCACGGGATGGCCTTGGGT
>CALFBU010000093.1 GCA_937951455.1 uncultured Rhizobiaceae group bacterium | reverse complement strand
CAGGTTTTGAAATCTAGCCTTTTTGCACCAAAAAACGATGGTAGCCCTCAAGCTCTTGCGTCTCCGAAAGCGTGTGACCGTTTTCATTGCAGAATGTCGGAATATCGATAACGGCGAGAGGATCAGTTGTCTCAAGCCACAGCTGCGTCTCGCTTTTAAGCGACTTCATTGCTTTGTTGGTTTTTAAAACCGGCATTGGACATTTAAGGCCTCGCAGGTCCAAAACCTCAATTTCATTTTCACTCATTTTAAAACCATTATTTCCAACGTTCCAGCAGACACTTTATTTAGAGCTTTGTTTCATGGTTTACAATCCGTAAAAAATCAGCCCAAAACCACTGAAAATCAGCCGTTTTCAACCCTTAAAATCAAAAATTGAAATTCCCGTTCAAACCCTTTGTTAAAAGCTTTGTGGTACTGTGCCTTTAAAGGTGAGGTAGAGTGATAAAAATAAATCTGGAACAGACAGGTGATAAATTTCTTCCCGAGAAATTAAAATCCCATGCAAAACCCTTGTTGCGCATGGCGGATACAATTTTGTCTGGCGAAGACGAAAACTCCGCCTCACAACGCATTGCCTTGATCACTTTTATCATCAGAGTAGTAAGCGCTTTCATCGCTTTGGTATCACAAATTCTCTTGGCTAGATGGTTAGGCACATTCGAATACGGCATTTACGTTGCAGTTTGGGTCGCCGTTATTATTCTAAGCACCATTACATGCATAGGCTTTCCCTCCGCTGTCGTTCGCTTCATCGGTGAATATCGCGAAAGAGGACAGCCCGATCTAATCCACGGCGTCATACGTGCAAGCATGTATATCTCTTTATTGTTCTCGACATTGGTTGCAGGTGTTGGGTGCTATATTCTTTATCAGTTTCCTGAAATCGTAACTGATTATTACGTAATCCCGATTTTCCTTGCAGCCATTTGTCTACCAATGCTGGCTGTTGAAGGGGTCATGGATTGTATCGCTCGAGCCTTTAACTGGCCAAAGGTTGCCTTTCTGCCAACATATATATTACGCCCGATTGCCATAATTTTATTTGCAGGCGGTGCATTTATTCTTGGCTTCCCTGCGAATGCAGAAACAACCATGTGGGCCGCAATTATTGCTTCCTTGATTGCCACTTTCGTTCAATTCGGTGTGCTCTTAATCAAATTGCAAAAAACCATTCCTTATCAAAAGCCAACTTACAAAATCAAAACATGGGTTTTGGTGGCACTGCCAATCTTTTTGGTTGAAGGCTTTTACGTATTGATGACATCGGTGGATGTCTTGTTTGTCAGTGCTTTGATGACCCCGGAAGATACTGCGGTTTATTTTGCAACAACAAAAATTCTTGCACTCGTTCACTTTGTCTATTTTGCAGTTCGCGCATCTGTTTCACACCGTTATTCTGCATTTCATACAAATGGCAATCAGGAAGCTTTTCAGGACTTTGTGCAAAAAACTGTTAGTTGGACATTCTGGCCATCGCTCTTGATGGCAGCTTTCATGGCCATCTTCGGAAAATTTTTCCTAATGCTGTTTGGTTCGGAATTCACCTCGGGTAGTTTCATACTGATCGTACTTTTGTGCGGTATCGTAATCCGTTCAAGCATCGGACCCGCAGAAGCGCTGCTCGTAATGGCAGGTCGACAGAAGATGTGTGCGGGAATTTATGCCATTACACTCAGCGTTAATATAGCGCTGAACATTGCGCTCATTCCAATGTTTGGAATATTGGGAGCTGCGATAGCGACCAGCATCGCCTTGGTCTTTGAATCTGCCGCCCTTCACTCTGCAGCAAAAAGAGCCTTGGACATTCATGCATTTATTATACCACGCAGACGTTCTGTAGAAGAAGGGATTGCATAATGTTGCAAACCCTTACAAAAACACCGCCAAAGCAGGATTGGGATCAAGCGCCTAGCGTACTCAGTGTTTACGCTGGTATGGATGCAAGTCATTGGCAGTTAAGTCTCATCGATTCACTTGATGATCTAGATTTTCAAAATCAGATCACCAAACTGGCACAAGATGCGATTGTTCCAAATCCGTTTTTTGAAGTGCCATTTCTCAAAGTATCAACCAAAAAACTTTTACCAAGCAGACTTCAATATCTTTGCCTGACAAAAATTCATGGCGAAGAAAAAACCTTGAAGTTTTTCGCACCCGTTACCCTATGCAAAATCGGCATCTTCCGTCGCATGGTTTTAAAGTCTTGGACCACACCTTACAGCCCACTAGGCATGCCGCTGGTCAGTGACAATGAGAACCAGGAAACGTTGAAAGCGCTAGTCGAGTGCTTGCTGGAAGCGCAGCATGATAGCGCCAAAGCGATTGTCTTCGACTTCCTGGCCAAAGAAGGTAACTTTATTAGAGGCCTTTACCATTCGCAACATCTAAGCGAGAGACTACTGCTATCGGTTGGTATAAAACGAGCAGGACTTAAGCCTTTAAAGAACCTGGATTACATCGGCACGCATTTCAGCGGAAAACGAAAACAACGTCTGAAAAAAGCCATGAGCGAATTGGAAGCTTTGGGCAGTATTACCTTTAAGCACTTTAACGAAAAGCATACGATTGAAAATGCTTTTCATGAATTCCTTCTACTCGAAGACAAGGGCTGGAAAGGCAAACGCAACACGTCTCTTAAAAGCACATCTCAGACAATTGAGTTCGCAAAAGGTGTTGCACTGAATGCCGCCGACAATAACAAATGTCATATTCATGCTATGCATCTGGATGGCAAAACAATTGCCTCACTCGTTGCATATGATGTCAATGGATATTGCTTCCCCTGGAAGATTACTTACGACGAAGATTTTGCAAAATATTCAGTCGGAAATTTGCTCGCAACACAGGCAACAGCGAGTTTTGCCAACTCTGAAAACTTCAAGGGACTGGATTCTCTTGCTGCAGAAAACAACCAGACAACACAGCGCTTCTGGCC
>CALFBU010000092.1 GCA_937951455.1 uncultured Rhizobiaceae group bacterium | reverse complement strand
ATTACCTGAAAGATTATCAGGATGCAAAATATGCACAAAGCTATCGTGATTTCATTTCCAAGGTGGAAATTGCGGAAAGCAAATTGGGCAAGTCACGCGATCTGACCAACGCTGTTGCGCGCAATCTGTTTAAGCTTATGTCTTACAAAGATGAATATGAAGTTGCGCGCCTCTATACAAACGGCGAATTTGAAAAACAAATCTCGGAAACTTTTGATGGTGACTTCAAACTTAATTATCATCTTGCACCACCCATCGTTGGATTTGGCAAAAAGCCTAACGGTCGCCCACGCAAACGCGCCTTCGGTCCGTGGATGATGAAATCATTCAGACTGCTGGCAAAATACAAACATCTTCGCGGTACGAAACTGGACATCTTTGGATATTCAGCAGAACGCAAAATGGAACGAGCCTTGATTGAGGATTACAAGACGACCATCATCGGTTTGCTTGGCAGCTTAAACGAAAGCAACCGCCATTTTGCCAGTGCAATCGCACGGGTTCCTGACGACATCCGTGGTTTCGGTCCCGTCAAGGAAGCAGCTTTCAAGAAGGCCGAAGCCAAGAAGCAGGATCTGCTTGCGCAATTTGCAAAACCAGCCGCCAAAAACGAAACCGGCAGACCAACCGAAGCTGAGCCTGCCGAGTAACTTCGATCAGAATTGTGTCTGATCGCGGGGATTTAATATGTATGGCTAGAAAATAAAATCGTCAGCAACCAAGTCAGCAGCATTTACGTTTTCAAGCAAGATCGTGCCATATCCACCAACTTCAATGAGTGCCCCATTTGCAGTGTCAGTAATGGTCAGATCACTCATGTCTTCTATGCCATCAAGATCTAGCCAGATGCGGTCTGTGCGCCCGATACCGGCCTCAAAATCTGTAATGACATCATTACCAAACAGACTTTTATATAGGAAAACATCATCACCAATGCCACCTGTCAGAATGTCATCGTCTTGCATGCCGATGATGTAATCATTGCCTGCGCCACCAACGATCGTATCATTGCCTGCTTGCCCAATCAGACGGTTTTGACCATCGTCGCCGATAATCGTATCGTCAAAGTCTGAACCATCAACATATTCAATATCAACATAAGTGTCGCCTGTAGCTTCACCAGCATAGCCGCCATTGGTCAGATCAACCCCAACCCCTGATGTAGCATTTGTATATACAGCTGTATCACCTGTGCCAGCACCACCATGTAAAAGGTCAGCGCCTTCACCGCCAATCAGGTAGTCTTTGCCTTCACCGCCAAAGAGTTGGTCGTTACCATCGGCACCAACCAGACGGTTGTTAGCATAATCACCAGTGATAACATCATCAAAATCTGAACCATAAACAAACTCCACACCATTATAACTATCACCAGCAGCCTCGCCACCAGTTCCTCCATTTACAAGATCAACAACAACACCACTCCTTGCAGAACCATAATCTGCTGCATCGCGAGAACCAGAGCCACCATTCAACTGATCGGCACCTTCGCCACCCACAAGGATGTCATTGCCAGCGCCACCATTAAGAATGTCATCGCCTGCATCACCGACAAGACGGTTTACCTTGTCATCACCAGTCAACACATCATCGTAATATGAACCATAGATGTATTCTATGCCTGTCAGAGTATCGCCTTCAGCGAAACCGCCATATCCAACGCCTGTTTCAAGATTTACAATCACACCTTCAGTAGACCAGTCATATTCAGCCACATCGCGGTCACCTGCACCACCATCAAGATGGTCAGCACCTCGACCACCCAATAGCGTATCATCACCAGCGCCACCGTATAATTGATCGTCTCCATTGCGGCCCACAATACGGTTATCCTTATCATTACCTGTAAGTACGTCATCATGCGTTGAGCCATGAATAAACTCAACGTTTTCAATTGTATCACCTTCGGCATCACCACCTTGGCCAGTACCGTAATACAGGTCGACGACTACGCCAGTAGCACTCGCTTTATAGATGACAATATCTTCCTCACCGGTTCCGCCATCAATTTCGTCAGCGCCTTCGCCACCTATGAGGGCATCATTACCAGCGCCACCTTCAATAACGTCGTCACCTGCGCCACCATCAATAAGGTCATCACCACCATCAGTAGCGGGATTAAATCCTTCATCGACACCGACAACGCCAACATTATCAATCGTCATACCAAGCGAATCGGATGTTCCCGTAGCTCTGAACTCCAAACGACCAACATCAGCACCAACAGGTACTTCGATTTCAATTGTTGTCCAATCAAAATCAGATAAACCTCGGCCTTCCGCAGTTGCAGAAAAAATCAATACACCATCCCAATAGACTTCAATCCCGTTTGAGACTTCGCTTACTCCCGGACGCGGGGAATAATCAAAAGAAACTGTATAGGTTAGATTTGGGTCAAGACCTTCAATATCGCGGTAGACAATGGAATTGGCAGTTGAATCCAGTTCAAGCACAGTATTACCATCGGAAGCGGTGCCGACAGTGCCTGATTGCTGAAGTTCAATCAATGGTGCGCCATCAGGACGCTTCCAACCATTAACCTCTTCAAAGAGCCCCCAACTTCCGCGATTGAAATCGTCGTGAAACTCAAAGGAATTGTTCAAATCATTTCGATTTCTGGTATCTGTATCACCACGTAGAATGTCGTCACTGCCCTGACCTACGAGCGTGTCATCTTCGGTAAAGCCGCCCAAAACATCTTCGTTTTCAGTCCCGATAATTATTTGGTCACCACCGTGAAGGTAATCCGTTTCATATTGATCCGACGTATTACTCATTATGTCAGCCCCCCTGGCTTAACGATGTAAATATAAAAAACTCCAAAGATATATCTAGCAGCAAGAACTCAAGATAAGTTTGATCTGCACACGCAAATTTTAAGGGCTTTTGAAACTCGAAATTATGAAATGATTAACCAACAAAAATCACAGAACCAAAAAAAGCCCGACTGTTAGCCGGGCTTAGAAAAATAACTTAAAAATCAAATCAGATTATGGTGTCCAATAATTAAACTGAAGCTTAGCCATCTTCTCATCAAACAGACCACGTAGGTCAACAATCGGTGCGCCACGACCTAGAACAGAGGCGAGCCTGAAGAGGTCAATTTTCTCAACAAAACAATCGTGCTTTGCTGTTACGACAACCGCATCATATGGGCCTTCTTCTTCAATTGAATGGATAACCTTTGCACCACGACCTCCTTCAAAGTGGCCATCGTCTGCAACAGGATCATAAGAAAATACATCCGCACCACGTGTCCAGAGACTGTCCATGACCGCAAAGGATTTTGAATTGCGAATGTCCGGGCAATTGTCTTTAAAGGCACGGCCCAAAACCAAAACACGTTTGCCTTGCAGGTTATGCGATTCTGGGTCCAGCATCTCATGTACCTTGTCAGAAATATAATGCGCAGTGCGCTCATTTACCTGACGTGCTGATGCAACCATATCCATCGCAAGGCCGTGTCCACGACCAGCGCTTAGAAGATAAAAAGGGTCAACCGAGATACAATGTCCGCCTACAAGGCCCGGAAAATATTTATGGAAATTCCACTTTGAACCCGCAGCTGCGACAACGTCTGTCACCTTGATATCCATGGCATCAAACAATTGCATCATCTCATTGATGAGAGCGATGTTCACGTCACGTTGTGTATTCTCAAGAATTTTTGCAGCTTCAGCTACTTTAATGGATGCAGCTTTAAACAAGCCTGCCTTCACAACGCGGCTATAAAGCTCAGCCAGGTAATCTGTGACTTCTGGCGTTGAACCTGAAACAATTTTTGCAATATCACCTACGCGACGCGCATGCTCACCTGGTGAAACGCGTTCTGGAGAATAACCTACATAAAAATCGATGCCTTCGCGCATGCCGGATTCTTCTTCAAGAATTGGAACGCATTTATTTTCTGTCGTGCCAGGATCGACTGTTGATTCATAAACAACAACGCAACCGCGCTTCATATTTTGACCGATAGTTCTACTTGCCGCCAAGACAGGGCGATAGTCAGGTTTATTGCCCTGCATCACCGGTGTCGGCACACAAACCATCATCACATCTGCCTCGTGAAGTGCATTCACGTCACAGGTAAATTCCATATTCTCTTTAGTGAGATCTTCAACCGTTGTCATATCGGTTGAGTCTTTACCGTTTTTAAGATCAGCAATCTTGGCTGCATCGACATCAAAGCCGATTGTTCTTTGGTCATCGGCAAAACCAACCATTAATGGCAGGCCTACATAACCAAGCCCTAAAACGGCTACAATTGATTCTTTTGGGTTTGGAAGACGAACTGCTTCTAAGACTTCGAATTTTTTAGTAATCGCAACTGATGTGCTCATGCTTTGCCCCTGCTCATTGTTATTATACGCTCTTTTTGGCGACTTAAATCAACGTATCTCTGTACGCCTTGATACCTCTTTTACAGGACACATCAAAAGATTTGGTTATCAGGTGTGGTTAAAATAACCTTATGATTTCATTGGTCTTTTAGACACTGAATCAACCATTCATTTACCTTGTTTGAAACTACCCTCAAAGTAACTCGGCGTTAACTTTGAATCTTAAGAGCGATTTTATACCCCCCATATATGTTTGATGCAGGGACGCTAAATTCGGGGCATAAATACCGATTTTAGTCATGCATAATAATAAAGAGAATAAGCATGATTAACTTAAACGGCATAGAGTGGCTTTTTGCCATACTGGTGCTTATCATTTTCACAAACAGGTATCTGTTTGGGAGCATTCTTCGTATGATGGATAAACGTACGAAAGATGGTTTCAGCCAGGAACCTGATGTGTGGCCATCTGTAACGATTGTTACGCCTGTCTTTAATGAAGGTTCAACCGTTATTCAGACAGCCGATAGCTTTGCCAAACTTGATTACCCTAAAGACAAATTGAACGTAATCTTTGTTGACGATGTTTCAACAGACGATACATACGAACACCTTCTTACCGCGCAAAAAAATCATCCATGGATGCAAGTGACACGTAACCCACATAATATGGGCAAGCGTCTTGGCATTAAGCGTGCTGTACTTAAAGTAAACACAGACCTGATCATGTCGGTAGACTCAGACGTTATCGTAGAGCGAAACGCTATGCGCAACATGGTCAAGCACATGCATACAACAGGCGTTGATGCGGTTGGCGGTTGTGTATTCGTATCGAACGCTGATGAAAATTGGCTGACACGCATGCAAGCTGTTAAATACTGGGTTGGTTACATGTTCTTGAAAAATATCGAGAACACGTTTGATCACGTCATGTGTCTATCAGGTTGTCTCACAATTTATAAGCGTGAAGCTTTGATCGCAGTGGATGAAGATGTTGCTGATCGTCGTTTCCTTGGTGATGAAGTAAAATATGGCGAGGACCGTTTTCTAACACGCAAGCTTGTCGAAAAGGGTTACAAGACACGCCTGACTTTTGATGCACAGTGCTACACAAAAGCACCTGCAACCATGGCTAACTACATCTCGCAGCAGTTGCGCTGGAGACGTTCAAACATGATTGATCTGATCACTGCCATTCCGCACATCAACAAATTCAATACCTATGTCGCGATCCATTACATCGCCATGGGCATGTTACTATTGTTCTATCCAATGGTTCTTTTTGTTGAGTTCATGCGCCTTGGCTTTATCATTCCAATGATGCTGCACGCATTGCTGGCTGCATGCTTTGGCATTGCCTACGAGCTTAACAAACATAAAGTGCCTGAGATGGCGCGCACAGACGGCATTTGGTTTATGGCCATGGCGCTTATCTTCCCAGTTGTTTATTTGACCTTGAACCCGCTTGCTCTTGCAACGCTTGGCACAACCTCTTGGGAAACCCGCGGTGCAAAGAAGAAAAAAGCACAAAAAGCAAAAGCGGCGGCGGCTAAATGATGCCAACTTTGCTGCATACGGGCGAGGCACCGGTTCAGGAAAATCTACGCAGCCGCATCATGGTGATGGGGCCTGCAGCACACGGCATTGCATCAGCATTGGTTCGCATGCAAAGCAATTCGGAAATTCATTCTGCAAACACAGCTGCAGAAGCCATTGAAATTCTGAAAACGGGTGACTTCGATCACCTGCTTATTGATAACCGTGCAGACGGTGCGATGAGCCTAACAATCCCGGCGCTCTCCCGTCTGGATTCAATCGAAAACATTACAGTTCTTGCTGGTCCACAATCTAGCCCATCCATCTCTGCTCTCCCAGGCGTGGCATCGGTTATTACAGAGCCATACAATCCATTAGAGATTGCCAATTCATTGGGCATTGAAGTGCGTGACAGTCGCTCACAAACACAGCATGAAAACAATAAAGGTCGCCGTTCGGAAGATGTAACGGTTGACCCAAAGATCCACGGGGAGGTGGAAGATACCAGTGCAGACAACCTTGAAGAAGACGAGCGTCCCCTTGTTCTTCGGATGGTTTCTGCACTGGTTAATTTTATTCCAGGATTAACCCCTCTCCTATCGATGCTTTACAAGAACCTGGCCTTGACCGTTCTTTCAGCATTGTTCATCGCTTTTGTAAGTTACGGCATCATGATAGCCTACTTCCTGACATCCGGTGATTGGTCAAGCCCGCTACAATTGCAGCGTGGCCATGAGCTTGTAATCAAGGCAGAGCGTGATCGCGGCGAACTTCAGGTTAAGCGCAATCTTGTGACACAGAAAATGGCTGATGCTGAGAACAAGGCATCAAGAGGACGTTCATCACTTGAGCGTGCCGAGACACTTGCACAAATTGCAAATGTTACGATCAATCAGGAAACGGAAAATCATATTTCACGTCAGGCATTGGTGAAGGAGGAAATCAGCGCGCTTCAGTCTGTACTGAATTCATACGGTTCTGCAAAAAGCAGACGCGCTGAGCGCAATCGCCTGCAAAACGAGTTTAATCGCCGCGTCATCACGCGCACATTGTTTCAGCGTTCAATGCTAAATCTTTCTGAGGTCGAAGAGAACATCGTCAACCTGCGTGAAAAAATTTCTGAAAAGAAAACTGAATTAAAACTAAGCGCGCAATCGATTGCTTATTTGGCGCAACTTAAAAGCCAACTGACAACGGACAAAGAAAAAATTGGCTTGTATGGCGGCAAGGCAGAGTTTGTACCGATTGCCAATCAGGTTATCGAAGTTCAGCAAACTCGCGCAGCAGGCAAAGCCGATATTGAAGAATTTGAAGTAACCAAGAAAACACTCGATAATTCATTGAGCGTTCTTGAAAACTCCATCACGGAACTAGAAAAAACACCAATGATCAGAGCTCTTAAAGAGCC
>CALFBU010000091.1 GCA_937951455.1 uncultured Rhizobiaceae group bacterium | reverse complement strand
TTGCAAGCACCCATAATCATGCCTGACAGTACGGCTTCCAAACTGGCAGAAAACGCATTGCGTGAGAGCTGGATCGGACGTGATGAATTGATTGTTGCACTTCCAATCAGTGAACTTGCTATTTCGGTTGGCGATATTCTTGAGTTTTCGAATATAAGCTGGAAAAAATGGCAGGTGATAAGTGTTGAAAGAAGTTTGTCACAAACGGTAACGCTCTCCTCCGTCGTTAATGTTCCATCCTTATCAGCGAACAGTCATAATAAATCGTACTCAAACCTAGTGCCTGCCTTCTATGGGCAACCAAAGGCAGTGCTGCTTGATTTGCCTTTGCTGAAGGGCAGCGACCAAAACAAATCAATAAGCCATATTGCAATTTCTGCTTCACCCTGGGCTGGAAGTTACAACCTTTATTCATCTGCTGAGGCAGACGGGTTTGCCATCAGAACAACAATTGGCGCAAGAGCAGTAATGGGCGTGTTGCAAAATGATATTTCGTCCGGCGCTCAAGGGCGATGGGATTATCAAAACCATATCATCGTATCTTTGATTGATGGCAATTTTGAAAGCGTAACGCGCCTTGGTGTTCTAAATGGTGCCAACGTGATTGCACTTGAGAGCAACAATGGGAATTATGAATTAATACAGTTTGCCGAGGCCGAACTTCAAGCTGATGGCAGTTGGAAACTCTCCCGATTATTACGAGCGCAATTGGGAACTGAAGCGGAAATGCTTGCCGGGTCTTTTGTTGGCGCAAATGTCATTTTGCTCAATCAAGCGATTTATCCATTGGAGCTGAAAGACGGTGAGGTTGGAATTCTTCAGGATTGGCGTGCAGGTCCTGCAAAAGATCACGTTTCAGCGTCGACATATAATAGTATTACACATCAGAACAATCGTAGAAGCTCGCAACTTTTCAGTCCCGTTCATTTGCGCGCCCGGAAAACCAGCGATGGCGGTTACGAAGTTTCCTGGATAAGGCGTGGCAGAATAAATTCTGACAGTTGGGATGGTGCAGACATTCCGCTGGATGCTCAAGCAGAGCAATATTTACTGAAGATATTCGATCTCAAGGGCAATATGAAACGCGAAGTGACAACATTCAAATCCGGTTATTCATACGCTAATCAAATGCATGATGAAGACTTTGGCTCAGAAAATTCAGACTTTGAAATTGAAGTCTCACAATTAAACGATGAAGGCCTTCCAGGTGCTTCAACGCGAATAGAAATCTCAAACTCGTAAACAAAAAGGAACATATAATGGTTGAAGAAAAGCAATGGTATCAGTCAAAAACTGTATGGGGTGCTCTGCTCGCAGTGGCGGCTTCCATGGTTGGCGCATTGGGTATCTCGATCGATACAACAGCCCAGTCTGACATCGCAGATGCGATGATACAATTTGTCGGTGCAGTGGGAGCAATGATTGCCATATATGGAAGACTTTCAGCAACTGAAATTATTTCCTAAAGGTATCCTTGGCGATGGTTGGCTTGTTGAACTCACTTTTCAATTTAATTTCTATCATCCTTGGTGTCTTTGAAAAATACAAATCAAATAAACAAAGCCAAGTCGAAATTGACAAAGACAAAAAAGCTGAAGCTTATGAAAAACTTCAAAAAGCACTTCAGGCAAGGATGGCTGCTCGCAAGTCTGTTGCCGCTGATGATATCATGTCAGACGATGGGTACAGGCGAGACTAAGACATTTGATTGGCATCGCACAGCGTATTTGCCAATCACATGGTCCCAACAAGATACGGTTGAAACCATTCAGCAGATAAAACAGCATAACGCAGTTTGGTTTAAACTATGCAATTAAGCATGTAGTTGAATTCAAATATTATTCATTTTTGGTTCAGAAGAACCGTGTTATAAAATCTCCATGAAATTAACAGCACTCATATTGGCCATGGCTTTCATGTTGCCCTTATCAACGACATCAGCGTATGCCGATGCATGTAGTAATGCGGCGCGCGCAATGGTAAATAATGATCCAAATGCTACTTTGCTATCAGTAAAATCCAAGCAGGGCAGCAATGGAAAGGTGACTTGTGAGGCTAGAATTAAAATTTCATCAGGCAGCCAACCACCCCGTGTCGTTGTTAAAAAATTTAATCCATAAGATTTATCAGGAATATAAGTTGCGCATTTTAATTGTTGAAGATGATCCGGAACTAAACCGTCAGCTTGAAGAGGCATGTCTGGAAGCAGGTTATGTCGTCGATAAAGCGCATGATGGCGAAGAAGGTCACTTTCTAGGTGATACCGAGCCATATGATGCGGTTATTCTTGATATTGGACTACCGCTTATGGACGGCATTACGGTTCTTGAAAATTGGCGCAAGGCTGACCGCAAGATGCCTGTCCTGATGCTGACCGCAAGAGATCGTTGGAGCGATAAGGTCTCTGGCATCGATGCAGGTGCCGATGATTATCTTGCAAAGCCTTTTCACATTGAAGAAGTTTTGGCTCGTTTGCGCGCGCTTATTCGACGTTCAAGCGGACATGCGTCTTCTGAATTGGTTTGCGGTGACATCGTGCTGGATACGCGAACGTCAAAAGTGACGTACAAGGAAAAGCCTGTAAAATTAACGTCCCATGAATTGCGACTGTTATCTTACTTGTTGCATCACCCAGGCGAAATTATTTCACGCACAGAACTCACAGAACACCTGTATGATCAAGACTTCGACAAAGATTCAAATACCATCGAAGTATTTGTTGGCAGGTTACGCAAGAAGTTGAATACGGATTTTGTTGAAACCGTTCGTGGTCTTGGGTACCGTTTGCAAGAGACAGAATGAACCTGTTCAACCTAAAGTTCTTACCAAATACACTTGCTTCACGGCTTTTTATATTATCTTCCTTGGCTGCGATCATTGGCGTTGTCATTGTTGCTTTTGTAATTTCTGAAGAGTACCGAAAAAACTCTGAAGCGCGATTAAATGAAGTCTTGGTCGCGAACATTTTCAACCTTATGGGAACGTTTGAAGTTGACAAAAACGGTGTCTTGATGGGGCTGCCAGATCTCGGCGACTCCAGATATAATCTGTTTGATAGTGGCTATTACTGGTCGGTCGAAAAAGTAGGTGAACAATCTTCAAGAATTGCAAGTATCTCACTTTCAGATCAAACAATTACGATCCCATCTGCCGTTGAACTGGATCAGACGTTTCAACGTAGCTTCGAATTGAAAGACAAAACCGGTCAAACGCTGCAAGGTCTCGAAGCGCAAGTTTTCCTGGGCGAAGGCGATGAACTTTACAGCTTCAGAATTACCGCCAATAAAAGTTCTTTAAATGAAGAAATTGCGAGTTTTACAAGACGCCTAGCGTTGATACTTTCCATTTTCGCGCTATCCATCGTAACCGCAACCTACCTTTTGGTGCGCTTGGGCCTCAAACCTATTTCCAAAGCAGTTGAGACTCTAGGAAAAGTTCGCACGGGTGAGGCTACTCGAATTGATGGTGAATATCCCGATGAGATTGAGCCATTGATTGCGCAGACCAATGCACTTATTGAGTCAAACACAACTATTGTTGAGCGTGCCAGAACGCAAGTGGGCAATCTTGCGCATTCACTAAAAACACCGCTAGCAGTGATGCAAAATGAGCTGCAAAAACTGCCCAAAAAACAACAACCAATCTTTAAAGAGCAAGTTGATACGATGCGTAATCAGGTTCAAGTTTATCTGGATCGTGCGCGTATTTCTGCCAGAAGCTCAACCTCCATCGCAAATACGCCACTTTATCCCGTGCTTGAAAAACTATGCAGCGTGGTTGCAAAGCTTAATCCTGCAACAGACATCGATAGTGATTTTGATGACGAAGGATTGATTTTCGAAGGCGAAGAACATGACCTCCAGGAAATTTTTGGGAATCTCATAGAAAACGCTGCAAAATATGCAAAATCTGCTGTGAAAATAAGCGCTAGAATTAATAAGGGTCGATTGGAAATAACCGTTGAAGACGACGGCTTGGGAATGTCTGCGCAAGATATTAAAAAAGCTGAAAAGCGTGGTGGGCGGGTTGATGAAGGCAAAGTCGGCTGGGGCTTAGGGTTGTCAATTGTTCGCGATATCGTAGATGAGTACGAGGGGAGCTTTAAACTCTCAAAGTCCAAGATGGGGGGGGTGAAAGCACTTGTACTTCTGCCTGGAAGAAAAGATACTTAAAAATGGTCATAAAGAATTCCTAATTTAGACATTTTAAACATACACCCTGCATAATGTATGGAACAAAGGAAAACCAAGATGCGCAAAACAAAAGCTCCGCTTATTATCACTATTTTGTCGGGCACGCTCTTTTTGGTCGGCTGTCAAGCTAGTAACCAGACCATTGGTCAGGCTGGTGGCGCAATAGCAGGCGGCGTTCTTGGTAATCAAGTTGGTGGTGGCTCAGGCCGTGTCGCTGCAACAATTGCTGGTGCTTTGGTCGGTGGTGTTATTGGTGGCAACATCGGCAAAAGTCTGGACAATCGCAGTAAGGAAGCCGCACTTGCTGCCGAATATAATGCGTTGGAGCGTGGCAATGCCGGCCAGCCTGTCGCATGGCAAGGCACCAACGGGACTTATGGGCAAGTCGTTCCTCAACAGCCCTATCAGGTAGGAAGCCAAAATTGTCGTCGCTATACTCATACTATCTATATTGACGGCACACCGCAGGAAGCAAGTGGCACTGCGTGTAGAAACCCTGATGGAACCTGGCAAACTTTAAGCTAGCTTCAAAATTTCTCGCAAAAAGTTGATTGTGGCAAAGCGTCCATCGAGCCGATAATCCTCCCTATTTAGCTTTTATTTTACAGAAGTTATCTGTATGAATTTTCCTATGGCGTTTTGGATTATCACTGGTTTGTTGACTGCAATCGCAATGGGGTTTGTGTGCTACCCTCTGTTGCGCAGAACTGTGTCCTCTAGAAGTGAAGTTGACAGTGAGCAAACGCTTTATAAAGCACGTTTATCAGAAATAGACAAAGACGTTGAGCTTGGCAGATTGGATGAGATATCTGCGCAGGCTGCAAGGGCGGATGAAGCGCGTCGACTGATTAAGGCAACTGAAAATACCCGACCGCTGAAGGTGAGCTCTACGAACAAAATCTTGGTAATTATTGCCGCACTATTTCTTCCTTTGTCTTCATTGCCGTTTTATCTTTCAGTTGGTTCTCCACAAGAGGCGTTATCAACCGCTGTTGCTGAAAATTCAGATGGTGAGCCTTCTATAGAAGAGCTTGTTGCTGTTGCTGAAAAGCGCCTTGCAAGCAATCCGGATGACACAAATGGATGGAAAGTTATTGCACCCGTTTACATGCGGATGGGACGTTTTGATGATGCAATGAATGCCTATGAAAATGTTTTACGTGTTGAAGGTGACAGTCCTGAATTTTTGTTAAAATTAGCTGATGCGCACATAGAAAAAAATCAGGGTCAAGTGAATGCAAAAGCGCAACAGCTTGTCTCTCGCATACTTGAACTGGATAAAGAGAATGCAGCAGCAATATTTTATACTGGTATCATTGCATTACAGAGTGACAATCCTGATGAGACCATGCGGATTTGGCAAGCCATGCTTGATAAAGCAAAAGGCGATGAAGAATGGATCCCTGTAATTGAGTCGCGCATTGCGGAACTCAAAACACTTGAAAATACTGCGGTGCCTTTACCAGCGCTTGATGAAGAGACTCTTGAAGCAGCGCAAGATATGAGTTCGGAGGACCGATTGGAAATGATTGGTCAGATGGTTTCTAATCTATCTGAGAAATTACAAGAAGACCCAGACGATAAGCTGGGTTGGCAAAGGCTTATAACCTCTTATATGGTTTTAGATAGAAAAGAAGATGCGCAAATCGCTTTGGCAAATGCACAAAAGCATTTTTCTGACGACAATGCTTTCATGCAAACTCTGGAAGACATTATAATTAATAACTCGACAACCCTAAACGGTGAGAACCAATGACACGTAAGCAAAAACGATTTGCCGGTATAGGCGTAATCGGCGCAGTAATCGGGCTGGCTATATTTTTAGTGAGTGTTGCGCTGCGTGATGAAATTGTCTTTTTCTATGATCCAACTGAAGTGCTAAGCGGTACAAAAGTATCACCAGGCCAAAATTTCAGAATTGGTGGCCTCGTCGCAGATGGCAGTGTTGTTACAAAAGATACAAACATATCCTTTGTTGTGACGGACGGTGAAAGTAATGTTCCTGTTAGCTTTGATGGGATTCTTCCGGACCTTTTT
>CALFBU010000090.1 GCA_937951455.1 uncultured Rhizobiaceae group bacterium | reverse complement strand
CAATTGATACATTTGTTAATGTCACATTGCCTGTATTTTCAACTGTGAACGTGTAGTTGATGGTATCACCCACATCCGGGCGACCATCGCCACCATCATCCAAGACACCTACTTTTGTTAAACTGATTGAAGGCGCTTCTGGCAGTTGAACGATGGTTGGGTCATTGTCTGCTAAGGTTGATGGGTCATCTGACGGCTCGCTCAATGGTGGCAGACCTGCTGGCGTATCCGCAGTTGCATTTGCCTGATTTGAGAAGCTGCCATTATTGATATCTTCTTGCGTTAAGGTTCTTGTTGCAGTGAACGTGGTGGTATCAGAAATTCCTGGCTGCAGAGAAACAATCGGCCCACCGGACATCGTCGCATCGCTGTCTGTTACATCAATGTTTGTGAGCGTTACGTTTCCTGTATTTTCAATACGGAAGGTATAGCTGATCACATCACCTTCTTGTGCAGGAGTGGAAAGCCCCGAAGTATTTGCAACTTTTTCTATTTCAATTGCAGGGTTTCTTGCTGGCCCAGGCGTTACAATCTGGTCACTATCACCAACGCTTTGACCACTTGGGTCAGCTGAAATAGCCGTAACGGAAGCTTCGTTTGTTATTGAGCCAGTATTAATATCACCTTGCTGAACGGTATAAATTAATGAGCAAGTTGTCGTATCTGTAATGCCTGGATCAAGCGATGCAATCGTACAGGAGAAACCTGCATCAATCGGATCTGTCACCGTGATGTTAGAAAGGCGGACGTTGCCAGTGTTTTGAACTGCAAACGTATAATTTACCAAACTGCCTTCAGGACCAAATGGTGATGGTGAAGCGGATTTTGACACCTCCACTGATGGCGCTGCAACTGGACCATTAGCGGTATTGCTGCCAGTGTCATTAATGGTCGTGCCTTGTGGCGTCGTTGCTGATGCAGTGGCTGTATTGTCAATGCGACCCAGATCAATATCATCTTGATCGACTGTATAATTGCCAACACAAGAATTATCCGTAGCCCCCGGTGCAAGGGTTGGAATGACACACATCAAAGATGGGATGAGTGGATCCGTAATATTAATGTTTGTAAGCGTTTGATTGCCGTCATTGTTGACCGAAATCGTATAAACGAGTGTCTCGCCTACTGCTGCAAATGTCGTTGGCGATGCGCTCTTTGTTACTGCAATTGATGGGTCAGTATTTGCGTTAACGGTCTCAGTGGCAGGGGCAGATACAACCGGTGTCGTCCCCATAAACGTTGTATTGGCGGTTGCTTCATTTACAACGATGCCTGCGTCCAGATCATCCTGTGTGACGGAATACGTGAAGGTGCCTGTACAGGTAAAACTCTCACCTGGTGTCAAATCCGGATTTGCCGGTGTTGGTGCATAACAGGCAATCGGACTACCAGGAATTGTATTATCTGTAATCGTAATCGGTGTCGCAAACGATACGCTACCGTCATTGGTAACTTCAAATGAATAGGTAATGGTATCACCCAAAGTATCAAACGAAGAACCGGGTGCAGCTGTTTTTGACAGGCTCAGAGAAGGTACGCCCCCAAGTGGGATAGTTTCTGATACTTGTGGTGACGTAACATTGCCATCTGTAGCCGTTGCCAGGTTTGTAACTTCAAATAAGGCAACATCATTTCCATCGACAACATAAGAACCGGTACAGGTGAGTGTCTGCGTTGGCAGCAAACCACCGGCTGGTAATGCTGGACAAGTAACCGATGAAATGCGGCTATCCGTAACGGTTATGGGATCAACAATAGTCGTATTACCTGCATTGGTAACGACGTATGTGTAATTCGCTGTAGCGAAAACTACAAAATCAACCGGATCAATCGGATCTGCAGTTTTAGTCAAAGATAGTTCAGGAAGTTGCGTTGCGTTTACTGTCACATCATCTGGATCAGAGGTCGTCGTACCATCTGTGGCATCCGCAGTATTGATTACATTGCCTACATCAATGTCAGTTTGACCAACTGTATAAGTCCCCGTACACAAAATGGAGTTCCCGGGATCAAGTCCACCCGCAGGTAGTGCAGGACAAGAAACGGAAGCAATACGGTTATCCGAAACGCTGATCGCATTGGTAATCGTTACATTGCCCGTGTTGCTCACTTCGTATTCATAAAAGAGCTGATCACCAACTGAGTCATATGACGTTGGAGATGCGGCGGTAAGCCTTTTATCCAGGGTGAGTTCAGGTGTTTGGGTACCTGTTACTGTAACCGTATCTGAGTTTGAAGTCGCCACGCCATCGCTGGCAGTTGCAATATTTGTTACAAAGCCCGCATTCAGATCAGCCTGTGTAACCGAGTAATTTGCCGTACAAGTAAGCGTATTGCCAGGCTGCAATCCACCAACGGGAATGGCAGGACAGGAAACATTACCGCCTGCTGCATTAATCACATCATCAGAAACTGTAATCGGCGCGGTGATCGTGACATTACCGTCGTTGGTCACTTCATAGGTATATGAAATCGTATCGCCAAGGGTTGTGAAATCTGTGGTAGAACTTTCTTTGTCCAACGTCAGGACACGGTTTTCTGCTACCATGCTCACAGCAGCATTTGCCGTGGGTTCAACAATCGTGCCACGCGCAGGCACAGCTTCTGCCGTTGCAACGTTGGTAATATCTGTTTGTGCGTCTACGTCCCCTTGTTGCACAACATAGGTTGCCTGAAATTGCTGAATAGCGTTCGGCGCCAGCGTAACGTTAGTTGGGGTGATAGCTGATAATGCTCCAACGCCATTATGTACGTCTGATACGTTGACATTATTAAGCGTGATATTACCCGTATTCTGGATTTCATATGTGTAAGTGATTGTATCGCCTACATCAGCACCAGTTGTAATCGACGGTGTTTTGGTGATGGTCATGGAATTATTTGCGGCTGGACCTGGAATTTCCAACTCACCTGATACACCGCCAAGCGTACCTTCAGTTGGGTTTGCGGTTACAGTCGCGATGTTTCTGAAAATAATATCATTATCGATGTTTTGTTGAGTAACCGTATGCTGGCCAGTACAGGTCATGGCCTGACCGCTGAGTAGTGTAGTAGCGGGACAGCTGACTGCACTGTTGATGAATGAGTCTGTTACTACAACATTATTAAGGGTTACTGAGCCAATGTTGGTTACCAAAAACTCATAATTGATAATATCACCAACCGCACTGTAGTCTGTTCTGTCTGCAGTCTTCACGATTGTGATGCCGGGTGCTACTTCTGGTGTACCAGTTGCATCGTTACCATCACGGAAAAACCAGAAATTGTCACCACGGGTGGCTGAACCATCATTATCAAACACAAACGGAGTTGTTGAGCCAGTTGTTAAAACGTCATCTAGAAAACCAGGAACTGATGTCAGGTCAAACCAACCTGTGCTTGTTTCATTTGACCCTTGGTTTCTGAAACAATTTTCAAAACCCAGTGATGTCGTCCCTGTACGGTCAGTTCTTTCAACTTGTTCAGGACCGGAAAAACTACCAATTCTAAAACCGTTCACTTCAAAAAATACATCATTAAAATCAAAATTGCCCGGGCAGGCATCACCGTCTCTAGCAGTCAGGCGCGCATAACCTTCTACAATGGAACCGCCAAAATAGTCTGAACAAGCAGTAGGACCACAATTCAGTGTTTGCGAAGGACCAAGCTGAAATGGATTTCCCCTAAACGCTGCAGGATTGCCCGTAAATTGAAAGCCCTCAAATTGCGTAGACGGGTTCACGAATTGATAATAGATGTTTCCATTCGCTCCGATGAAGACAAACATCGTACCACCAACAGGCGGATAAGTTGCAGGGATGGGGCCATTGCCGTTAGGAACAGTTTCGGTAAAAGGAGTTGCAAAAGCTGGAGCGATGTTCAGCAGATAGCAGGCAAGCATGATAGTGCTAACCAAAGCTATCAGTAAACTTCTGCTTATTTTTTCCCAAGTGTAATCATACGCCCAAAGTCTGCCCATACTTTGTCCTCGCTTATACTAAAATTTTTGAAAATCGAATCACTACTTACGCAAGGTTAGAAAATCGCATTTATCTTGGATATGTCAATAAGCGTGGTTAATAATAAATAGTTTTTAAATTAACTAATTATTAACCTTTTAATAACCAGCTTTTAATAAACTTAATAAGCTAAATACTTACAAGTACTTATACCCAAAATTGAATTAAGCATGATTTATAAATATCAAATTACAATAAAAATAGTTTGAATAAATAATTTTATAAAATAAATTAATAAAGATTTTATATTAGTTTATATTTATATTACATTAAAAACCTGTGATGCCATTTGTAATATTTAATTTGGTCATAATTCACACTGTTTGTAGGCAGATTAAAATTCAGAATTCTTACTAAAAATTTCAAACGGAGACACTAAGGTTTTCTAACCTGATTATTTGCATAGTTAGAATGCCAGATGTTCATGAGTTATAGATTTTGGATCAATGTCACTTTTTGGGTAGCAGAAATTATTTCTTACGCATCTAATGATGATTAACCTGCATCAGCAAAAAACCCTGCCGTTTCAATTGCGTGAATTGCGCATTTTTCATCGTTGTCAGATGTATCACCAGTAATACCGACAGCACCAATGATGGCATTATCTTCACGTACCAAAACACCACCCGGAACGGGTACAAGCGAGCCATTGGACAAGGCATTCATGGACTGAATGAAATAGGGTTGTTCTTGGGCTCGTTTAAACAATGCTCTTGAACCAAGCCCAAGGGATACAGCACCTCTTGCTTTGCCCTGCGCAATCTCTGCTCTTAGATTGCTTGTTCCATCATCTCGAGCCAAGGCTTTCAAATGACCGCCCGCATCCAATACGGCAATGGTAAGGGGTTTTAGGCCTAGCTCTGTGCCTTTTTGACGGGCTGCTGCAATCATTTCAAATGCAATATCAAGCGTGATGCTCATTGATTATCCTCCGTGGTCGCTGCAGAGGGCTGCACCAGTATCTAGTAAGTTTTTGGCTTCTTGTTCTGAATACCCTATTTCCAACAGAACTTCATGTGTATGCTGACCCAGTAGTGGGGCGGCCGAATTAATGCTGCCAGGAGTTTGCGAAAACTTGAGTGGAAGCCCAATGGTCTGAACTTTTCCAGCAACTGGATGGTCGACTTCAGGAACCATGTTACGGGCAATGGTTTGTGGGTCCTTGTGCATCTCCATCACTGAAAGAACTGGGCCGGATGGCAAACCGCCCTCTTCAAATATGTCCAGCCATTCTTGCGTCGACCGCTTGCAAAATTTTTCATTGAGCTCGGTTTCAAGCTCCAAACGATTGTTCATTCTATCTGCATTAGTTGTAAATTTTGGATTCTCTTTTAGCTCTGGCGCCTCTATTAGCTCCGTCAGACGCTCCCAATTGCTTTGATTGGCTGCACCAATATTTATCCAGCCGTCAGAAGTCTGAAATGCCTGATAAGGTGCGTTTAGTGGATGGGCGGACCCCATTGCTCCAGGGGATTCATTAGTGGCAAAAGCAATGGCTGATTGCCAATAGGTATGGACGATGGCTGCTTCAAAAAGTGATGTATCAATCTTTTGACCTTGGCCTGTTTTCAACTTGTGTGCGTAAGCCGCAGAGATGCCCATGGCGGTCAAAATGCCAGCAGTTATATCAGAAACGGGCGCTCCAACTTTAACAGGTTGCCGGCCTGGAGCTTCACCTGTGATTGACATCAGGCCAGACATGCCTTGTGCAATCAGATCAAATCCGCCGCGTTCAGCGTAGGGGCCCGTTCTACCAAAGCCGGAAATTTCAGCATAAATCAAGCCAGGGTTCAGTTTTTTCAGTTCATCATAACCAAGGCCAAGTCTTTCCATGGTGCCCTTGCGATAATTTTCCAGGAGAACGTCTGCGTCTTTCACAAGCCTTAGAAGCGCATCTTTACCACCATCTGATTTTAGGTTTAGAACGATGCCCCGCTTGTTGCGATTCATCATCATGTAAGCAGCACTCTCACCATTGATATCTGGCGGCACAGACCGACGGGTATCGTCTCCGGTTTCTTTTTCCACCTTGATAACATCAGCGCCCATATCAGCAAGCATCAATCCACAGCAAGGGCCAGCCATAATGTGTGAAAGCTCTATAACCCGACATCCCTTGAGTGGACCACTCATGTTAGCGTCCCTTCCAATCAGGTTTGCGTTTGCCAAGAAAAGCTTCAATGCCTTCCTTGAAATCCTCGCTCATGTAGCATTCTACAACCAGATCTGTCCCATCCGCATCCGGGCCTTGTGTGCGTAAGCGGCGCAGCGCCTCTTTCGTTGCTCGAAGTGTAAGCGGCGCATGATTTGCCATTAGGCTTGCAAGTTCGAGCGCTCTTTTTCTGCAACTTTCAGCATCTGGAAGAACTTCGCTAACTAGACCAAGCTTGTTGGCTTCATCCGCTTCGATCAGTCGAGAAGTAAAGATAATTTCCCGAACCCGTGCAGTGCCAAGGATGGCAGACATACGGTTCAGATTGCCGATGGACAAGCAGTTACCAAGCGTTCTTGCTATTGGAAATCCAAATTTCAATCGCTCATCACACACACGCAAGTCGCAGGCAGCAGCAATCGCTGCGCCTCCTCCAGTACATGCGCCTGTCAGCGCTGCAATTGTAGGCACTTCACATTGTTCGATGCGTTGCAATACATCGTCCATTGTTTCTTCGTAATCAATAGAATGTTGCGGCTTGGTAAAACTTCTAAACTGGTCCATTGAGGTACCTGCGGCAAAGGCTTTGTCACCTGCCCCCTTAATGATAACAGCCTTGATTTCACCACCAAGTCTAATCTCACCACAAAGCCTGGCAATTTCTTCATACATGCCGAAAGTTATAGCATTGCGTGCTTGGGGTCTGTTGAGGGTAATGTTAGCAACACCGTCTTGAACGTCATAGAGAATTTCAGACAAGAGCTATTTCTCCCAATTAGCGATAAAAATATTCCACGAGGAAAAGTGGTACACTTGGCACGTAGGTGCACAGCATGAGTACAGCGAATAGAACTGCCACAAAATAAATGTTAATCTTGGACACATCCCAAATGTTTGCTCTTGCTACTGCACAGGAAGTAATCAGCACACTTGCGACTGGTGGCGTCTGCTGACCAATAGCCAAATTAAGGGTAACCACCAAGCCAAAGTGAACCGGATCAATACCAGCGGCCTGTATTAACGGGATAACAATCGGCACGACCAAAATGATTGCTGCGGCTGAATGCAGGAAAAAGCCAATGATCAAAAACAGAAAATTCAAAATCAGTAGAATAAGCCATTTGTTGCTTGTGATTTCTATAATAGCAGCAGCCAATTCCTGAGGTACCTGTGCTCTGGTCAGAAACCCGCCCATGACCACTGATGCGGCAACAAGCAACATAACAACCGCTGTTTGCATACCACCATCAAGCATGGCGCGCTTCAGATGCGCAAAGTTCATCTGATTGTACCAAAGCCCGACCAGGCAAGCAGCGATCACTGCAAGGCCAGCAGCTTCGGTTGCGGTAACATAGCCACCAAAAATTCCACCGAGGATAATTACAGGCAAAGTGAAAGCAGGTAGCGCGTCAAGAAACGTTTCACCAAGACGCTTCCAGTTAAAAGCTTCTTCCACAGGTAAATTATATCGTCTGGCAAACCCGTAAGCGACACCCATGAGACCTGCCGCACCCAAGAGGCCGGGGACAATTCCGGCAACGAATAATTGTTCAACAGACACATTTGCAGAGGTTGCATAAAGGATCATCGGAATGGACGGCGGGATGATGATTGCAAGAGAAGCAGAGGATGATGTAACCGCTGCAGAAAACGGGCCGCTGTAGCCTCGTTTCTTCATTTGCGGGATTAGAATGGAACCCATCGCTGCAACATCAGCGACCGCTGAGCCTGATATCTCGGCAAAGAAGAGTGAAACACCGATGTTGACCATTGCCAAGCCACCTCGAACAAAACCAACGATAGCAGATACGAAATTTATCAGTCTGTCGGTGACGCCTCCAGCATTCATGATTGCGCCAGCAAGGACAAACATGGGGATTGCAATCAATGAGAATTTTGTTGAGCCGTCATACATGTCTAGAGCGACAGAGACCATGCTCCCCATGCCTTCGGTGGCAACCAGACCAATAACCGCAGCAACTGCCAAAGACACAGCTATGGGTACATTGATACAAATCATGGTTAGCAATGCGAGAAAGATTAAAAAAACCAGCATGGATTAACCCCGATCTGTAGATTTGACGTTACGCTCTTCTTCCAAAGCCTGAGCATTCTTCATTTCGTTTTCTACTTCTTCTTCAATTTCAGCATGCTCAAGTGATATACCAGCAGCGGTTTGTTTCCAGTATGCTGGCAGGCTCAACAATTCACACA
>CALFBU010000089.1 GCA_937951455.1 uncultured Rhizobiaceae group bacterium | reverse complement strand
TCCCCATCACACCTCCACAGGCCAAAGCCCTTGCTCTGGGCTTAGTGCCGCCAACATTGCCCTCGCATCCGCGCTGTCTTTGTCCATTTGCTCGACCAGTGCTTCGACGCTGTCGAATTTTTCTTCGCCTCTTATCCAGCCGTGAAGGTAGATGGTGAGGGGTTGGTCGTAGAGATCACCTTCGAAATCGAAGATGAAGGTTTCCAGCAAGGCTTCACCATTGTCAAACGTGGGTCTGCGGCCGTAGCTTGCGACACCGTCGTGGATGCTGCCGTCAACCAGTTTTGCGCGGACGGCGTAGATGCCGTGTTTCAGCGTGCTTTCCGCTGGCATGGGCAGGTTTGCGGTTGGGTAGTTTAACGTGCGGCCGATTTGTTTGCCTTTTTGCACGCTGCCTGTATGCCTGAATGCATAGCCCAAGAGGCCGTTGGCTTCTGCGATTTCGCCTTGCGCTAAACATTCGCGGATGCGGCTTGAAGAAACAACTTGTCCACCTTCATCCTGAAAAGCTTGGACGATGGTGGTTGCAAACCCCAGGCGTTCGCCGTTGGCGGCCAAAAATTGCGGGCTGCCTTCGCGGTTTTTTCCGAAGTGAAAATCATACCCCGTCACCACATGGCTAGCGCCCAGTTTTTCCATCAGGGTCTTTTCGACAAAATCAATCGCATTGGTGCTGGCGAAATCTTTATCAAATTTGTGCTCGACCACGCAGTCAAACCCCAGATGTTCAATCAGTTCCGCCTTGCAGGGTGCGGGCGTTAAACGCGGCACTGGGGCGTCTGGTGCGAAGACGGTTCGAGGGTGCGGCTCGAAGGTTAGAACCGTTGCGGAAACGCCAGCGACTTCTGCAAGCTTAACGGCCGTTTGAAGCACGGCCTGATGACCCCGATGCACCCCGTCGAAATTGCCAATGGCAATGACGCCACCTTTAAGCTTTTCGGGGAAATCTGCCGGATTGTGAACGCGGATAAAATTCATCACAAATAAATGCCGTAAAGCTGGTTACCAGACAAGTTCTTTTATCCAATAAGTTGGGCTTGCATTATTGTCTTTCAAAAATGCCTGTAGCCTGTCGTCATCGACTTCACCATTTGCATTATAATCAACTGCGTGAATGCCGTTGGTGATGAAAAGGCCATCGATGCCATTATTATGTGCGCCTAGTACATCGGTCGGCAGGCCATCGCCAATGCCGATGATGCGCGACTTGTCAACTGTACGTCCCAGCAGTTTTTCGCCACGCTCAATCGCAACATCATAAATAGGGTTGTAGGGCTTGCCAACAATTTGAGTCTCGCCGCCGAGTTTGTCATATTCGCGCGCCAAGGCACCCGCACACCATAAAAGTTTATCCACCACTTCAACCACGATATCCGGGTTGGCGCAGATGAAAGGCAGTTTCAGTTCAACGTATTTTTGAAAGCGCTCGATGTAATCATCCGGGTGCTCGTTATAATCATCAAACAGACCTGTACAGACAATGCCTGCCGCTTTTTCAGGTTCGGCAAATTCAACGTTCAATCCGTCATAAAGGGCAAAATCACGATCAGGGCCAATGTGATAGACAGAGCCATCCAGCGACTTGATCAACTCACGCGTCACGTCGCCAGAGGTGACCAGATCATCGAATACACCGTGCGGACAATTCATGCTGGCGAGTTGGCGCAACACCGGACCTTGCGGGCGCGGTGCGTTGGTGATCATGACAACCGGCACGCCTGCCTCACGCGCCTTGGTCAATGCTTGCACCGCATTTGCCCAAATCTCTTTACCATTGTGCAAGACACCCCAAACATCGCAGAGGATTAAATCGTAATTACCGATTATGTCGGACAAGCCTTTTGCGTGAGATATCATGGTGCGTTTTTTTCCATACAAATTAAAGCCGTGTATTTGGCATATTTGAAATATAACCACAATGATTTGTTTACTTTTGTCATTTACGTTTTGACGTATAGCAGTTGTGATTTTTGATTGAGAATTACATTTTCATCGGGGCGGGAAGTTTTTTTGGAAAGTTCCTCGAATGAGATATGCAGACAGATATATACTACCACCAATTTTAGGTGCAATTTCCGGTACAGTATTCTTTTTGACCTGGCGCGCCACTTACTCCAATACAATGGAAGGCGTCATCTTTATGATTTGCGCGAGTGCTTGCATGGTGTTGCTGGCATTCATATTGCTTCATTACCAAAGCATGGTTCGTAAGGTACTAAAACTGGAAGCTGGTAAATTTAAAAATACCAAGACTATGGTTGGGCAAGCCAGTCACGCTACAGAAGCCGATACAATGCCTGGCATGCCACAGAACCAAACTGACATTCTCGATATCGAGCCGCTGGAAGTGAGCGTCAAAAAAAGCCCTGAAGAATCCAATCTCACCAATGTGTTTCAACTTTACACGGAAGAAGACAGGGTAGCGAATAAAGCCAACAGTAAAAACAACATCATTATTAACCTGCAAGCTGTTATCGAAATGCGCAAGCGGTCCGTCTACGCCTATGAAGTGCTCGCGCGTATGGATAATAGAAACGGAACCTATAAATCAGCCAGCGAAATCCTGGAAACATTCAAGCGCAAGGGCCAGTTTCATTATCTTGATAAAACCATTTTGGAACAGACCGCAGAGGTCCTGGATTGTCTGGATGAAAATTCCGATCTGGTCATGCAGATCAACATATCCAAGCAAACGCTGGAAAGTAAAACAGCCTTCACCAGATATTACGCACTTTTAAAAGCACATCTTTCCATCAGCGACAATCTTGTTCTGGAAATTCCCCAGCAACAATTTTTCAGTCTATCGAGCGTTTCGCGCGAACGCCTGTTTTCGATTACAAAACTGGGGTTCAAACTTTCAATCGACAATTGTCTGGATTACGTTGCCCTCTTAAATCTGGTAGAAAGCAAACAGATCAGTGTCATTAAAACGCCAATTACCAAATTCTTCGAGATTACCAACACGGTTCATAAACACAAGATTGACGCCTTTATGAGAGTATGCGAAGCCAATGATGTTACCTTTATCGTCACGCATGTTGATGAAGGCTATCAGTTGCAAGAGCTCATCAAATACGATGTGAACTATGCGCAAGGCTTCCTGTTCAGCGCGCCCAAGCGACCGAGATCAAAAAGCGCGTAAATTTCGACTTTTTTCTCTCGGCTCACGCCTTTCCCTTGACTCTCCTCGACAGACTCCTTATCTGTCCTCCGTTAGCACTCACCATTCGTGAGTGCTAATAAGTCTCAAACGTTAATTGCGCTTTTATCGCGCATATTTTAATGGGTAAATTAACATGGCAAAAATGAAATTTAAGCCACTACATGATCGTGTGGTAGTTCGTCGCGTAAATGCTGAAGAAAAAACAGCAGGCGGCATTATTCTTCCTGATTCAGCACAAGAAAAGCCTTCTGAAGGTGAAGTTGTGGCTGTTGGTTCAGGTGCACGCAATGAAGCGGGCAAAATTGTTGAACTTGACGTTAAAAAAGGCGATCTCGTCCTTTTCGGCAAATGGTCAGGCACAGAAGTTCAGGTTGGCGGCGAAGATCTGCTGATCATGAAAGAATCTGACATCATGGGCATCATCGGTTAATTCAACCGACTGCTCTCTCACACAAGTAATTCGTACAAATTAAGG
>CALFBU010000088.1 GCA_937951455.1 uncultured Rhizobiaceae group bacterium | reverse complement strand
TGAACTGGGATACAGTGCGTGGCGACCAGTGCTCGTCAAAAGTGTCTAACTTTTCAGCTAAATTGATTGATTTTTCCATAAAGACTTCCATTCTATTTTATGAAGGGGGCAGCTTGCTAGCATGTGAACTGCAATTTCTTTTTTCGTTTGGTTACAAGTATCGTCATGAAAAAAAGTTATGTTTGCAACTCATAATAATAATTAGAAAAATCTTTTTTAGTAAATTCAGTCTTGCCACTTCGCCAAAGCATCATCGTCAGCATCTTTGGCATCGACCCAGCCACCATCTTCTCCATCTGACTTGTGTTCTTTTTTCCAAAAAGGTGCGCGAGTTTTCAGGTAATCCATAAGGAAATTCGCGCCATCGAAACTTGCTTGGCGGTGGGGTGAGATGGCGATGACGAGGACAATATTTTCGCCGGGTTTGATTTTGCCATAACGATGAATAGCTGAAATGCCCAGCAATCCGAATCGCTCTATTGCTTGTTCGGCAATGCGTGTTATTTCGGCTTCTGCCATGCCGGGGTAATGTTCCAGTTCCAATG
Source organism: uncultured Rhizobiaceae group bacterium (assembly GCA_937951455.1). GTDB lineage: Bacteria > Pseudomonadota > Alphaproteobacteria > Rhizobiales > Rhizobiaceae > JAALLB01. The sequence goes on along the minus strand of CALFBU010000088.1, from coordinate 3,713 downwards.
CGGATAGTGTGTCGCCTTCGCCTCTGCAGAGACCTGAGAAGGTAACCACTGCGCCTATGTCCGTGCGGCCTTGAGTGAGTTTGGCAATCTCGGCTTTGATGTCAAAGTCTGCTTGCTGAATGCGAATGTCTGGTTTGACCGACATACCTTAGCCACCTGTCATCGGCGGGAAGATGGCGATCTCGCTTACGCCTTCCAAAAGTGCATCTCTATCCTGAACATGAGATTGGTCAATCGCGACTTGTAGGATGTCACGGTGCTCCATGACGTTTGCAAATTCTTCTCCGCGTGTTTCAAACCAGTCGAATAAGTCAGAAACGGATTTCACACTCTCAGGCAATTCAACCTGTTCTTCAGCCATGCCGAAGCGTTCTCTGAGCCAAGCGAAATATACAAGTTTGACCGTCATTGCTTACTCAATCATATGGCGCAGGCCGGCGCGGAAATAATCATAGCCTGTGTAGAGTGTAAGAATTGCAGCACCCCAAAGCAAGACGATACCTGTCTGGGTTGTATATTCAAAAATCTTGTCACCCGCAGAGCCCGCCAACAAAAAGCCAATCGCAAACATCTGTACGGTCGTTTTCCACTTGGCCAATTGTGTTACCGGCACACTCACTTTGAGTTCTGCCAAATATTCACGCAGACCCGAAACCAAAATCTCGCGGCAAAGAATAATAATCGCAGCCCAAAGAGACCAACCCCGGATGGTGGCATCCGTATCAGCAGCGAGCAGTAGCAGACAGGTTGCAACCAGAAGCTTGTCGGCAATCGGGTCCAGCATACGGCCGATGTTGGAAGTTTGTTTCCAGATACGCGCCAGATATCCGTCCAGAAAGTCTGTCAGGCTGGCCAGAATAAAGATACCCAAAGCCCACCAGCGTGCCGTATCAGATGACTGCAACTTGCCTTCGATAAAAAAGCACAAAACAACCAGTGGTACCGCTAGAATGCGTGCATAGGTCAAAAGATTGGGAATGCTATATAAAAGGGCAGGTTTGTCTTTTATGGGTTTTGTCATTGAATACGAATCTTCTTAATGGAAATGATCGTAAATAGCTTGTGCCATTTGTTCGGAAATGCCGTCAACTGATTTTAAATCTGATAGTGCAGCACGCGAAACGGCTTTGGCTGTTCCAAAGCGATGAAGGAGTGCGCGTTTGCGGCCTGGGCCAATGCCTGCGACCTCATCTAGCGGATTTTTGACCATTTCTTTTTTGCGCCTTGCACGATGTGAGCCAATGGCAAAGCGGTGCGCTTCATCGCGCAAACGTTGCACGAAGTAGAGAACAGGATCACGCTCAGGCAGCATGAAAGAAGGTTTGCCCTTGATGAAAAATTTCTCAAGCCCCGCATCGCGCTCGGGTCCTTTGGCGATACCAACCATGGTAACCGATTTTTCCAGTCCCATTTCTTTCATGGTGTCATAGACAACATTGAGCTGGCCGAGCCCGCCATCAATCAAAAGTAAGTCTGGCCAGACACCAATTTCACCATCTTCAAGCTTTTGTTCTTCCGGCATGCCATGTTCCTTCACCAAGCGAGAAAACCGCCGCTGAATGACTTCACGCATCATGCCGTAGTCATCACCCGGCACCAGATCTTCCGACTTGATGTTAAACTTGCGATAATGATTTTTGGCAAAGCCATCAGGGCCAGCCACAATCATCCCGCCCACGGCATTCGTGCCCTGAATGTGCGAGTTGTCAAACACCTCTATTCGATTGGGTATTTTTTCAAGACCAAAGGCTTCCTGAACGCCCTTCATGAGTTTCGCCTGTGTAGAGGTCTCCGCCAATTTGCGTTCAAGCGCTTCACGGGCGTTGGTGCCAACATGCTCAACCAATTCACGTTTTTCACCGCGTTGAGGGACAATTACATTCACCTTGTACTCGGACCGCGTGCTGAACGCTTCTGCGAGTAGTTCCAACTCGCCCGTGTCATGGGAGAGAAAGATGTTTCTGGGGCAGGGGCGATCATCATAAAACTGACCTAAAAACGCGCCCAACACTTCTTCCGGCTCGATGGATTTATCCGCGCGCGGAAAATAGGCACGGTTGCCCCAGTTTTGCCCTGTACGGAAGAAGAACACTTGAATACAAGTCATGCCGCCTGATTGATAAACTGCAAAGACGTCCGCCTCGCTCACAGATTGCGGATTAATACCCTGATGCGATTGAACATGGCTCAGGGCTGAAAGTCTGTCACGATATATGGCTGCGCGTTCAAAATCCAAATCAGCGGAAGCTGCCTCCATCTGTTTGGCTAGTGATTTTTGCATGTCTGAACTTTTGCCTGAGAGAAAGTTTTTCGCTTCCTTCACAAGCCTGGCATATTCCTCTTCTGACACTTCGCCAGTGCAAGGTCCGGCACAGCGTTTGATCTGGTGTAGTAGACAAGGCCGCGTTCTGCCGTCAAATACGCTGTCCGTACAGGTGCGCACAAGGAAGGCACGCTGCATGGCGTTGATGGTTCGGTTCACCGCACCAGCCGATGCAAAAGGTCCATAGTAAGTACGTTTCTTATTCCGCGCACCACGGTGTTTGAAGAGGCCAGGCGAACCATGCTCATCTGTTATTACTATGTAGGGGAAGCTCTTGTCATCGCGAAGGAGAACATTGAATTTGGGTCGCAAGCGTTTGATGAGATTGGCTTCAAGCAAAAGCGCTTCCATCTCCGTATGCGTGGTGACAAACTCCATGTTTACCGTTTCACGGATCATCCGCGCGATACGGTTCGTGTGCCCGCCCATTTTTGCGTAGGAAGCAACACGCTTTTTAAGAGACTTTGCCTTGCCAACGTAAAGCACTTCACCCTGCGCGTCGAACATTCGGTAACAGCCAGGCGCATTAGGAAGATGTTTGACAAACTCGCCAATAATCTCAACGCCCGGTTTCCCGGTCAAATCGCCAATGGATTCTTCCCAAACAATATCCGCTGCATCGCCGGTCATGGACGCCAGTTTGATCTTTTTTACGGGCTTGTCATTCATGAGATTAATATGGTGGATTCGAATGAGAATTTCGAGAGGAGAATTCTCTTTTCATTTTCATACAAGAAGAAAAGGATAGTCTTTTATTCTTTTATCCCCGCCACATCAGGCGTTTCCCAAGCAAGGTGCTGACCGCCGTCCAGTGCTATCATCTGCCCAGTTATGGATGGCGTGTCGTATAAATATCGAATCGTTCTACCAAATTCTTCCAATGCAGGGGCTGCTTGCATTGGAATCCCTTTGACTTGTTTGGCAAAATCTTCAGGCGCCTGACGTTCATTCGCAAGTGTCGGGCCTGGACCAATGGCGTTGACGCGCACGCGCGGTGCAAAGCTCTGTGCCATGGTTTGGGTAGCCGTCCACAGGGCAGATTTCGATAAAGTATAAGAAAAGAAATTCGGATTAAGGCGTTTGACTCGTTGGTCTATAATGTTGACGATCAAGCCTTTGCCAAGTTTCTGTTTCATCATTTCGGCTGCAAGAATAGCGGGCGCTTTAAGGTGAATGGCGAAATGATTATCCCAGGTCTGGCCATCAAATTGTTCCGCACTATCATCGAGAAAGATGGAGGCATTGTTGATTAATAAATCAATCGGGCCGAGTGCATTTATTGCATTGCTAAAAACAGCTCTTGTTGACTTTGCATCTGTCAGATCGCCGGAGATGGCACAAGCTTTGACGCCTTGATTAAGCGCTAACTCTTCTAGGCTTTTCGCTGAAT
>CALFBU010000087.1 GCA_937951455.1 uncultured Rhizobiaceae group bacterium | reverse complement strand
ATGACCGATCCCCGGCTGCCCATGACATTGCCATATCGTACAATTGAAAAACGAAGATCGCGCTTGCCAACGATGTTGTTGGCCGCAGCAATCAGTTTGTCGGAAGCCAGTTTTGTAGCGCCATACAAATTGATTGGTGCAGCAGCTTTATCTGTTGAAAGTGCTACAACGCGTTTCACATCGCTTTCAAGGCAAGCTTCCACAAGGTTTTGTGCGCCCATGATATTGGTTTTGATGCATTCGAAAGGATTATATTCAGCTGCTGGCACTTGTTTAAGTGCCGCAGCGTGTACAACGACATCAATACCTTCAAGTGCTCTGTGCAGTCTTTCCTGGTCTCTAACATCACCCAAAAAGTAGCGTATGCCAGGGTAATCGGTCTGACTAAACTGCTGAGACATTTCATACTGTTTTAATTCATCACGTGAGAATATCACAAGTCTTTTGATATTCGGGTAGTCGGCGAGAACCTTCTTAACAAAAGCTTTGCCGAATGAACCCGTACCGCCTGTAAGTAGCAGACTGCTATAATTTGAAAGACTCATGACTTTCCCGCTTTATCAGATGAATTTTACAGATAGGATTTCGTAGGATTTTGCACCACCTGGTGCCGATACTTCCGCACTATCGCCTTCGCTCTTGCCTATGAGTGCACGTGCGATTGGCGAAGAAATTGAAATCTTGCCAAGCTTAACATCAGCTTCCTGATCGCCAACGATCTGGTAAGTGCTTTCTTCATCTGTGTCTTCATCAGCTAGTTCAACGGTTGCGCCGAATTTGACTGTGTCGCCAGAAAGTTTGCTTACGTCAATGATTTCTGCTCGTGAAAGTATATCCTCAAGCTCGCTAACGCGGCCTTCATTCAAGCTTTGTTGCTCTTTAGCAGCGTGATACTCTGCGTTTTCTGATAGATCACCGTGCGCGCGTGCTTCTGCAATCGCCGCAATAATTTCAGGTCGATCGACGGACTGACGTCTTTGCAATTCTTCTTGTAGTGCTACGTGGCCCGCAGCAGTCATTGGAACTTTTTCCATTTTTTACCTACTGTCATCCCGTGCGCCATAAATAAATGGTTTTAATTTCTGGCGTTTGGCAAAAAGAAAACGGCCCCCAGCTGTTTAATTCTGGAGCCGTACATTAATTCGGTTGTATTAATAGCATACTAATGGTGGATTTTACCAGATATTTTATGATTTTGAAAAAAATCAAATTTTCCCTGTTCAATTTGAAATAATTGCTTGAATATAAAACGATGAATATACATTCGCTTCCTACTGGTCCTGTACAATCGGATAAGCCAATTCAATTTAGTGATGATTTACCTGAGAAGGTAGATGTCGTCATTATTGGAGGAGGCGTCATCGGTTTGTTTGCAGCCCTATACATGAGACGTAACGGTCTCAAGGTCGTAGTGTGCGAAAAAGGGCGGATTGCCTGCGAGCAGTCTTCAAGAAATTGGGGATGGATAAGACAGCATGGGCGCGATCGTGCCGAGCTTCCGATCATGATGGAGTCAACCAGACTTTGGGAACAGGTTGATAAAGAAGTAGGTGGGCGCACAGGCTTCAAGCGCGGGGGGATATGTTATCTTGCCAGCAGTGAAGCCAAGCTTGCCAAACGCTCGGAGTGGCTTGAAACTGCAAAAGAATGTCAGCTTGATACGAAGATCTTGTCAAAGTCAGAAGTTGATAGACTAATTGATCGAGATAACCGAGGCGAAGGTGCGCATGAGTGGGTAGGTGCGACCCATACGCCAAATGATGCACGTGCAGAAGCATGGCAGGCAATTCCGGCAATTGCGGAATTGGCGCATTCAGAAGGTGTCTCCATTATAGAGAATTGCGCGGTGCGTGTGCTGGATGTTGCTGGTGGAAAACTTCAAGGGGTTGTCACCGAGCAAGGCACGATAAAATGTGAGCAGGTTCTTTTGGCGGCGGGTGCGTGGTCTTCTCTTTTTGCCAAACGCCATGGTATCAACATCCCACAACTAAGCGTGCGTTCTACCGTTTGTCAGACGGAGGCCTTGCCGGAATTTTATGGTGGCAATGCAGCGGATGAAAACCTTGCGTTCAGACGCCGTAACGACGGTGGGTATAACCTTGCAGGTGGTGCAAGAAGCGATTGCTATATCGGGCGTGATTCGTTTCGCCACTTTTGGAAATATTTGCCCGTAGCATCGGCGCATTTGCCAGATATTACATTCAGACTGTCCGCACCCAAAGGCTTTCCTGATGCCTGGAGTACGGATCGCAAATGGTCTGGCGATGAGGTTTCTCCATTTGAAAAAATGCGTGTTCTCAACCCTGAACCCAACCGAAAACAGGTCGAAATCATGCGTGAGAATTTTGCAAAACGTTTTCCTGTGGTCGGTAAGCCCAAGGTAAAACTGGCTTGGGCTGGTATGATTGATGCGATGCCTGATGTTGTGCCAATTGTTGACCGTGTGCCGCAGTTGGATGGTTTGGTTATTGCCACTGGAATGAGTGGGCACGGATTTGGGATTGGCCCAGGATTTGGAAAAATTCTTTCAGAAATAGTCCAATCCAAAACACCGGGGCATGATATGAAACGGTTTAGATTTTCACGTTTTACAGATGGCAGTAAGCTTGAAGTTGGCCCTGATATTTAGATTATCTATTGGGTATTGCATCAAATCAGTCTATCAACGTCATTGAATACACTTAAGGAGTTATATTATGTCTATTTTAAAACGTGGTATGAAAGGCGCGCCAGTAAAACGCCTGCAGGAAAAACTGGGTATCGGAGCAGATGGTGACTTTGGACCTGGTACACAAAAGGCCGTTAAAGAGTTTCAAAAGGCTAACGGTCTTGCCGTCGATGGGATCGCGGGACCTGATACATTCACTGCGATGGGCTTGCACGAGCTTGTACTTTTGCGCGTTGGCTCTCGTGGGCAAGCCGTAAAGTCACTTCAGGAAGATTTGGGAATTGGTGCGGATGGCATTTTTGGGCAAGGGACTAAAAAAGCTGTTGTCGATTTTCAGAAAGAGCATGGTTTAGCGGCCGATGGCATGGCTGGACCTGTCACTCTAGCCAAGATGAAGTCTTTTGCTTCCATATTTACTGCAGAAACAATTCAAAAAGCTGAAGTCAAACCTGACGAAGAGCATTTTGAAAGCGAGCTTATGCCAGAACTTCAAGGTGCGGCACCCATTCAAGGTTCTGCTGCAGAAGCAGCGCCTGAAAAATCACTTTGGGGCAAGGTTAAGGGCTGGTTCTCTTAATTCTATTTAAATTTATTTTAGTTTGATGCCCTGCCAATTGATGGGGCATTTTTTTTGTGCATTGGCGATTTTTCTCAAGACTTGCTAATTGACCTAACGTAAGTTAGTGTGAATTTGTAACTTTTATAACCATTGAGGGGATATTATGGGAAATAAATTAGCAGCAGAAGCTTTTGGTACTTTTTGGCTTGTTTTAGGTGGGTGTGGTAGTGCGGTACTAGCCGCTGGATTTCCAGAAGTTGGCATCGGGCTCATGGGCGTTTCACTGGCATTTGGTTTAACCGTGTTAACAATGGCGTATGCCGTTGGAGGGATATCAGGTGGGCATTTTAATCCAGCCGTATCGCTTGGCCTTGCGGTCGCTGGCAAGTTCGAGTGGAAAGACTTCTTTCCTTATGTGATTGCACAAGTTGTGGGCGGTGCCTTGGGTGCGCTTGTTCTTTATCTGATTGTTTCAGGCAAGGGTGATTTTTCAGGTACTGGCGGATTTGCATCAAACGGCTTTGGTGAATTATCGCCTGGCAAGTTTGGCATGATGGCGGTTTTGATTACTGAAGTTGTAATGACTGCTTTCTTCTTGATCATTATTCTGGGCTCTACCAGTAAGCTGGTTCCGGCAGGATTTGCACCGATTTCAATTGGTCTTGGCCTGACACTTATTCACCTGATCTCAATTCCAGTGAGTACTACTTCGGTTAACCCGGCACGCTCATTAGCGGTTGCTTTCTTTGCAGAAACACCAGCGCTTTCACAAGTCTGGTTGTTCTGGGCAGCGCCACTTGTAGGTGCTGCAATCGGTGCGCTTCTTTGGAAAGCATTGCTAGCACCTGCTGAATAAGTCTAAAATACAATCAAGAGACGGCCTCGGATTTAATCTGAGGCCGTTTTCATTTGTATAGGAAAAAGCTATTATTATTATAGTACAGT
>CALFBU010000086.1 GCA_937951455.1 uncultured Rhizobiaceae group bacterium | reverse complement strand
ATTCAGCCGCAGAACGCGCCGTTGAGCCTGCACAGAAATACTTGATAAGCTCAATTTGAATACTTGTTTTGAGCCTGCTACGCCGTCTTATCGTAACCATATGACATAAATAACCTTTTTCTGTTATCTATGTCAGCCCCTATATTTATTAACGTTAGTACTTTGATGTTAAGTTAATTTGACACATCAATTTTTTAATCATCTATTTATTTATATATTTTAATTGGGAGGATAAAATGAATAAAATTATAAATAAATACTACACTTTTTCACTTGCAACTATACTATTTCTTGGAACAGGGATATTTTCAGCAAATGCTGAAACTGTAAATATAAAATCACTAAATTCTGCAGGTCAGGTTCGTGACCTTTGCATTGCAAAACGAAGTAACAACTTGCGATATAAAAAGTGCGATGGAAAAAGTCCGCAACGTTTCGAAATCAAAGGCCGAGATGTATTTAAAATTTCCCGTAAAAGCAAATGTATTATTGCTGAATTTAAAGCAGATGTTAGTGAAATTCGAAAAGATATAACCAAAAATGTAAGAATTAAAATGGGTAGCTGTAATCCACCTTCATTGAATCCAAACAAAGATGAATTGAAAGATCTTGTTGTTGCTTTTTGGCTTTTGGACAGAGGCAACAGAATACGCCTTAAAGATAACATTGGCAATTTGGACATTTGCCTCTCTGATGGTGACCGTAATGATAAAATCAGGGCTGTTGATTGTAGCAACCGTGACAACCCTGGAAGATGGCAACTCTCTGCAGCACAATAAAATTTAAAACATTACAGCTTCAGCTTTATTTATAATCAAGCTGAAGCAACACAGCTATATTTCTATTAGCTTTATGCCCTTTCAATTATCGCTAAAAACACTGTCTTTATTGACTTTTTCCTTGGTTTACCTTAGGAAACGCTTATCGAACTGAACAATTATGAGCCTAAGGGCGTATTTTCAGCATAGTATGAGCTGAACACTAATCGAAAGATATCTCCAAAACATGAGTTTTGATACACTGGGTCTAAGCGACAAGGTATTGGAAGCTGTAAAAGCTTCCGGTTATACCGAACCCACACCAATACAAGCACAAGCCATTCCACACGTTATGCAGCGACGAGATGTTCTCGGGATCGCGCAAACCGGCACTGGCAAAACTGCCTCTTTCACATTGCCAATGTTATCGTTGCTGGAGAAAGGTCGTGCACGTGCCCGTATGCCACGCACGCTCATTCTTGAACCAACAAGAGAACTTGCAGCACAGGTAGAAGAAAATCTCAATCGTTATAGCGAAAATCAGAAGTTGAACGTTGCGCTTTTGATTGGTGGCACTTCATTTGAAGATCAATTTAAAAAACTGGATCGCGGTGTTGATATTCTAATCGCAACACCTGGACGCCTACTCGATTGTTTTGAGCGTGGCAAAATCCTTATGACCGGCGTTGAAGTCATGGTAATCGATGAAGCCGACCGTATGCTTGATATGGGCTTTATCCCTGACATCGAACGCATTTGCAAGATGGTTCCTTTCACGCGTCAGACACTCTTCTTTTCGGCGACCATGCCACCAGAAATTGAAGGCCTTGCAAACAAATTTCTTCAAAATCCTGTTCAGGTAACAGTCGCAAAAGCATCTTCGACTTCGGATACCATTACGCAACATGCCGTAGCCTCTGAATACGCCGATTATGAAAAACGCGCCAAACTTCGTGAACTTATTGAAGGCGCTGTTGATCTTAAAAACGGGATTATCTTTTGTAATCGTAAAAAAGACGTTGCGACTGTTTTTAGGAGTCTTGATCGTCATGGATATTCCGTTGGCGCGTTGCATGGCGATATGGATCAAACCAGCCGCACAGCTACGCTGAACGCCTTCAAAGACAACAAGATCACTTTGCTAGTTGCCAGCGACGTCGCTGCTCGGGGCCTTGATATTCCTGATGTTAGCCACGTCTTCAACTTTGATGTGCCTGTGAATGCAGAAGACTACGTGCACCGTATTGGCAGAACTGGACGCGCTGGTCGCAGCGGCGTTGCTTACATGATTGTCGTACCAACCGAACAAAAAGGGTTTGACGCAATTGAAAAATTGATCGGTCAAAACATTAGCTGGCTAAACGATGAAGCGGTTGAATGGGATGCGAAAGCCGGCCGTCGCAGTCGTGCAAAACCAGATAAAAAGACCAAAGAAAAACCATCAAAAGATAAATCTGCTTCAAAAAATAAGAGCAAAGCGCATGAAGCAGAAACTTTTGAACAATCTAACAAACACGATGAAGCGCCAAAACAAAACGCCAAGCGCGGCCGCAAATCTTTTCATGAGCAAGTTGATTTGGAATATACGGATACGGATCACGCGTTCGGCGGTGAAGAACACATTCCGGCTTTCTTGCGCTAGTGCCCTGTAAACTCAATTGAAGCATCCCAAAATGTTGCTTCAATTTTATGGCCATCAAGATCAATTACAAAACATCCGTAATAAGGTTCACCATAGTGCGGTCTTGGTCCAGGTTCGCCATTTGGTGTCGCCCCCATCGAAATTGCAGCATCCCAAAAGGCATGAACCTCTTCTTTTGATACAGCTATAAACCCAAAATGTGTGCCGTTAGCGGTTTGGGCAGCTTTACCGTTCTCAGGCGTTTGCACCCAGAACTCAGGATATTCCTTGCCATAGGCCACAGCGCCCTCGAACTCCATAACGCGCTTTGCACCAATTGTAGCCATTACCTTGTCATAGAATTTGATCGCATTTTCAAAATTATTAGTCCCCAGCGAAACGTGAGACATTATGCTTGGATTTGTATCAGTCATGGCTACTTCTCCTTTTAAGTCGTTCTCCATACGGCCAAATTGTAACCGTCAGGATCTTTGAACTCAAAACGCTCACCGCCAGGAAAAGAGAATATCTCCTGAGTAACAACACCCCCAGCTGCTTTTACCTTGGTCCGACAGGTTTCAAGATCAGTATGAGCAATGACAATAAGAGGCCCACCGGTATCCACAGTACCTTGGGTTGTTAATCCCCCTTTCATGCGAGCGTCGTTAAACTCACAATAATCAGGCCCGTAGTCGACAAATGTCCAGCCGAATGCATCACCATAGAACTTTTTTGAACGCTCAATATCGCCAACTACAAACTCAATATAGTCGATGCAATTATTCTCTTGGGTATTTGGCGCTTCCATTTAATCGACCTTTTGTCTTTTCAATGTCAAAAAGTTATCTCAATGCCATCATACCCAACCGTAAGTTGCCCGGAAAAACCATTCTTCCCTTCGGCAAGAAAATCCTCATCAGAAATATCAGGATCATCAGCAGGTATGAGATGATTAAACACCAAATGTTTCGCTTTGGCCATTGTAGCAATTTTGCACGCCTCTTCCACTGTTGAATGGCTTGCCAGCAAGTGTTCGCGCAATCGGCTCGCGTTTGGCGTACGCTCCAATAAGGTCTCCACCCCTTTCATCAACATGGCCTCGTGAACCAGCACGTCGCACTTATGAGAAAACTTGGTCAAGGGCTCGAAATAAGCGGTATCAGCAGAAAACACAATTTTCTTGCTCTCGTTGTCAAAAGATAACGCGTAACACTCTTCTACCGGAGGATGATTTACTTTTAATGCCTGCACGTCGATGCTTCTTAGTCTGGTTACAAACCCTTCAGAATAGATTGTCAGATTAATGAGCTCTTCCAAGGGAAGACGTCCCTCATCTTCGACACGAATCTGATTGTCAAACTGCATCGATTGCAAGAAAGCTTCCAGATATTCTTTGATGCCTTCTGGACCGTAAACATCAACAGGTTTTTTAAGTCCACTTGTCCATATCGTGTGGAGTAGCGGCCCTAACTCCAGTACGTGATCACTATGCAAATGCGTTATAAAAATGGCATTTATATCAAGCAATGACACACCGCTTGCAACGATGGATCTCGTTACACCAATCCCACAATCAACAATGATCGTTTTACCATCCATCACAAGCATGGAAGAAGTTGGCATTGCAGTTTCGGAACGCAATGCCGGCCCACCTTTTGTGCCTAGTAAGACAAGTCTGTTTTGTTTCGCTATTTTAATCTGACAGCTCCATGCCCATTGTCCAGAAATCTGCTTCTAAACGCGTGGCTTGCCTGAATAACTCAAGAAGCCTAGGGTAACGTGCTTCAGTAAAGCTGGTTTCTGCCAATGTATCAAGCAAATCGCCTGCGCCTTGGGCTACTTCTTGGTATTCGTTGGACGCATATTCTGAAATCCAAACTGTATATGGATTGTCTTCAGACTGCCCCTTGGGTAGCTTGCTTAAGCGTTCACCAATCTCCGCATACCCTATCATGCAGGGCGAAAGCGCTACAAACAGATCAAGGATATCACCCGCCGACCCTGCTTCCAAAACATATCGCGTGTAGGCAATGGTTGATTTTGCTTCTGGTGTTTTCGCAATCTCATCTTCATTCAAGCCCCATTCTGCACAGAGTTTTAGGTGAAGTTGCATTTCCGTATCAAGAATGGCTTTTAACCCTTCAAGACAACCGCGCATCTCAGTCAGGTTACGAGACTTGTAGATGGCAAGTGCGTATGCGCGGGCAAATTGAATCAAAAAGAGATAATCCTGCACAAGATAATGCTGAAATGAGGCCTTCTCCAAGCTCCCATCTCCCATTTTTTCAACAAACTCATGCTCTGCGTATGATTTCCAATCCTCTGCACAATCCGTTTTAAGTCTATTAAATAATTTCATCTTTCAATAACTCTCATTTCAACATTCTTAATATTAAATTGCATTCGCTCATTTTTTGCTCCAGACCCTTGCCTGTTTTGAAAGTCTCAATTAGCGCAACGTACTGTATTAACTTCATATTTACGCTACAACTCTAGGCTTTTTTTGAATGATTCGTTTAGGGCCCCAACATGCATAACTTGAATTCACTTACCAGACTGGTGTTAGCGGCCAGCCTGATAATGCTGATAGCGATTAGCGCTTATAGCCTATTGCCAGGGGTGGATACAATTACCAAACCCTCCAAGAGCTACCTTGCACAAATGGAAAGCAATTTTGTAGTCTGGATGCTCATATGTGCAATTCTTGTTTTGTTTATGCAAGCCGGGTTCCTGTTACTCGAAGCTGGTGTTGTGAGGTCGAAAAATTCAATTAACGTAGCTCAAAAGAACGCATCAGACTTTGTCATCTGCGGTGTAATATTCTTTTTGTTTGGTTTTCAGATTACTTTTGGCGAAGGGAGCTCGCCATTTTTCGGTTATGGCGGCATTAATCCCATGGAAGGTAATGCAAGTGCCCTCGTCGTAATGATCTATCAATTTGGATTTTGTGCTACCGCAGCGACGATCATATCAGGTGCTGTAGCGGAACGAATGAGATTTTCCAGCTACCTATGTCTGGCGATTTTCGTAGCTGCAGTGATTTATCCGATGTTTGCACATATAGTATGGGGAAATGCGATTCTAACTGATAATCCTGCTTATCTAGCGGACAAAGGGTTTATAGATTTCGCGGGCTCGACTGTTGTTCACAGTACAGCAGCATGGGTGGCGCTGGCTGCCATCATCGTACTTGGCGCCAGAAAAGACCGCTTTGATGAAAATAATAACCCAAGAGAAATCAACGGTCATTCAAGCGTTTTGGCATTTCTGGGTACCGTTATTCTTTTAATCGGCTGGATCGGCTTTAACGCAGGTGCGGTTAAGCCAGAAGCACCCATACTACCTCAAATTATAGCAAATACCATCGTAGCCGCATCTTTTGGTGCTACTGCGGGCATGATTTTAGGTTATGTAATGGATCGCGGTTTATTCAAGCCCATGGCGACAATTACAGGACTTCTTGGCGGACTTGTCGCCGTTACCGCTGGTGTATCGATCGTCTCCATATCAGGTGCAGCATTAATCGGTCTTGCCGGTGGTGGAATTGCGATTATCGGTTCTTATCTTATGGCTAATATTTTCAAGCTTGATGACCCGCTGGATGTCGTTCCAGTTCATGGCATTGCAGGCGTAGCAGGTACGCTTTTATTGGTTGCATTGGGCGATGAAAGCCAAATGCTCAATAATTCCCGGTTTGACCAGTTCGTAATTCAGCTCGAAGGCGTTGGACTTAATTTTGTGTGGAGTTTTGGCCTCGGTTATATTTTCCTTCGCGTAGTAAACTACATATGGGGTATTCGTGTATCGCAGGAAGAAGAAGTACTTGGTCTAAACGCTGCGGAACATGGCACAACGCTTGGCGTTGATAAACTACGTATGGCCATAGACCAAACCCTTGAAGCACCAGATCTGCCTGGTAGTGAACATGCCTTGAAAGATTATAGAATTGATATTGAGCATGGGGAAGAATCTGCAGAAGTTGCGACAGCATTCAATGCAATTCTGGATAAGCATACCAATACAATCATCAAGCTTGATGAAATGACGAAACAGGCCAATTCGGCTAATGAAGCCAAATCAGAGTTCCTCGCAAATATGAGTCATGAGATTCGTACCCCCATGAATGGTGTTATGGGAATGGCTGAAATACTTTCAAAGACCAAACTTGATGAAAAACAACGCTCTTTTGTGAGCATTATTACGAATTCGGCCTCATCATTGCTCAGTGTTATCAACGATATTCTCGACTTTTCTAAAATCGAGGCTGGCAAAATGCAGCTTGATGAAAGAACTTTTGATTTACATGGACTGGTCAGTGAAGTTACGCAAATGCTGTCTACGCGTATCAATGATAAAAACCTTGAAATGATTGTTCGCATTCGTCCCGACTTACCACAAATGTTTGTAGGCGATGCGACACGCGTACGCCAGATGCTGGTAAACATGATCGGTAATGCAATCAAGTTTACAGAATTTGGTCATATTCTAATTGATATTGATGGTTCCCATACCAAGAAAAACAATTGGCATTTAAGGTTTTCCATAAAGGATACTGGCATAGGTATTTCTGAAAGCGATCTGGAAAAAGTGTTTGAGAAATTCAGTCAGGCTGATGGCTCAACAAGACGCGCTCATGATGGTACAGGATTGGGTTTGGCGATCACATCCAAGCTCGTATCAATGATGAATGGTACCATAGGTGTTTCAAGTGAAGTTGGTAAAGGTTCAACTTTCTGGTTTGAATTGCCACTCGAAAATGACGTTGCAGCTACCACAGCTCAAGAGCCCAAACTTTCAATTAGCGGTAAACGTATTCTCATCGTTGATGATAATAAGGTAAATCAAGGTATTTTGGAAGAACAACTAAATTCCTGGAGTTGCGAATTTGCCTCTTGCGATGATGGTTATGAGGCATTGCAGTTTTTGAAAGTTTGTGACGAAAAGAACGTTCAAATTGATGCAATGATATTGGATTATCATATGCCAAAAATGAATGGCAGTGACTTGCTGGGCAATATTCGACAAATGAATAAATACGCAAAAACGCCAGTAATGCTTTTAACTTCAGTGGATTATCTGGATGATGGTCGGGCTTTCTCCAACCTCGGTTTTCAGGCTGTACTAAACAAACCTGCTCTTTCAAATGAAATATATAAGAAGCTTTCTGATGCAATTCACACGAACACTGAAACAGACCTGGAATGTATTTCTGCGGTTCGAGAATTAACAAAAGAAGAGCCAGTCGATGAAGTACAAACCGCCGCTACAGTCTTCAAGGCAGCGATGAGTGATGAGAACTTGAATGCAACACATGAGAACAAACTGACTACTAAAGACAAACATGTCTACGTTCAGCATCGCGGCTCATCAGAAGATTGTATCGACGTTCTTATTGCTGAGGACAATGAAATTAATCAGGTAATTTATCGGGAAGCACTCAAAGCTACAAATTTGTCATATCGAATTGTAGAGAATGGTCTTGATGCCGTCTCAATTTTCAAGAAATTCAAACCGTCTGTTATTTGCATGGATGTCTCCATGCCTGTCATGGATGGACATTTGGCAAGTCAGGAAATACGAGATATTGAGGCGCAAAATGATCTTTTACGTACCCCTATTATCGGCATTACCGCGCACGCCTTGAATGGTGATAAGGAAAAATGCCTGGAAGCCGGTATGGATGATTATATGGCCAAGCCAATTTCAACGGATATGTTCGTATCGAAAATTTATAGCTGGCTGGATAATGAAGCGGCAAATAGAGCCTAGTCGACGCTATTCCTGATTTGCCAATTCACGTGCCTGGATCATTTCAGGCGTCATTTCTGCAGGTGTTAATTCAACACTCTCACCACATCCACAAGATGAACTCTGATTAGGGTTGTTGAAAACAAAACCGGTACGAAGCTTTGTAACTTCAAAATCAAGTTGCGTACCAAGCAGAAACAGAACAGCTTGTGGTGCAACATACACAGTCCCCTCAGGAACTGTTACCTTGTCTTCGCCTGGAATTACTTCTTCTACCAAATCGATGGTATATTCCATGCCAGCGCAACCGCCGTTTTTTACGCCGATGCGAATGCCCTTGGCATCAGGTTTGGAGGACATGATTTCCCCTACCCGGTCACGAGCCGCTTCTGTCAATGTGATTACTTCAAATCCGGCCATTTTTTATGCTCCATATTCTCTTTGAATATAGTGATGAAGAAGGCTTAATACCAGCCTAATGCAATTTGGGCTTCTTCAGACATGCGCTCTGGTGTCCAGGGCGGGTCAAAAACAAGATCAACTTCTACATCCATGATGCCTTGAACGCCTGCGAGCGCGTTCTTTACCCAACCAGGAAACTCACCTGCAACGGGACAACCCGGTGCCGTCACGGTCATAACAACCTTGACCATGCGGTCGTCTTCAATATCAACCTTGTAAATGAGGCCAAGCTCATAAATATCAGTCATAGGCAGTTCAGGATCGGCAACCGTCTTGAGTGCTGCGATAATTTCCGTTGTCAAACGCTCCAGCTCTTCTGGTGGAATAGACTCAGCATTATTCGTCATTTCAGCCACATTTGGCTCTGTTTGCAATTCGGTTGTGGTTTGCTCAGTCATGATTTATCCAAAAAAACTACGCGCCTTTTCAAGCGCTTCTACAAGAACATCAATTTCCTGCTTTGTATTATACATACCAAAAGATGCACGGCACGTCGATGTTACACCGTAATGTTTCATCAAGGGCTGAGCGCAATGAGTTCCTGCTCTAACAGCAACGCCTGAACGGTCAATCACCATAGAGACATCATGGGCATGAATGCCTTCAAGCTCGAATGAGAAGATAGCCCCCTTATCCGGTGCATCACCGATGATACGAAGCGAATTTATCTTTTGTAATTCGCTGCGCGCATAATCCCGTAATTCGTTTTCATGCAATGCAATCGCTTCACGCCCAACACTTTCCATATATTCAAGCGCGGCACCTAAGCCGATAGCCTGCGCAATCGGCGGTGTACCTGCTTCAAACCGATGGGGCGGCTCAGCGTAAGTGACTTCTTCTTCCATCACATCGAGAATCATCTCGCCGCCACCTTGATAGGGTTGCATGTTTTTCAGGAATTCCATCTTGCCATAAAGCGCACCAATGCCTGATGGCCCATAAAGTTTGTGACCTGTGATGCAATAAAAATCGACATCCAAATCCTGAACATCAACAGGCATGTGAACAGCGCCTTGAGAACCATCTGCAAGTACTGGAATGCCTTGCTCATGAGCAATTGCGCAAACTTCCTTTAGTGGCACGACAGTGCCAAGCACGTTTGACATATGTGTTATGGCGACAAGCTTGGTTTTTTCACTCAAGGCGTCTTTAAGTTTATCCATATCAAACGACCCATCGTCATTGATATATACCCACTTGAGTTTAACGCCCATACGCTCTCGAAGAAAATGCCACGGCACAATGTTTGAATGATGCTCCATGATCGTGAGGACAATTTCATCGCCCTCTTGCAGGTGTTTCATCGCCCAACCATAGGCGACCAGATTAAGGGCCTCAGTTGTACCTTTGGTGAAGACAATCTCGTCCACGCTTGGCGCATTCAAAAACTTGCGTACACTTTCACGAGATTTTTCATAAGCGTCCGTTGTTGCATTTGACAAATAATGAAGTCCACGATGCACATTTGCATATTCGTTCGAATATACACTGCTCACCGCATCAATCACCGCAGTAGGCTTTTGAGCAGACGCACCATTATCCAGATAAACGAGCGGTTTTCCATGCACCTCTCGAGAGAGAATGGGAAAGTCAGCGCGGATTTTTTCGATGTCATATGCCATTAAGCGTTTTTATCCAACCAGCTATCAATAATACCGATAAAAGCTTCTTCAAGCTCTTCACTCACACCGATTTCCTCGACCACTTCATCAACGAACGCCTTGATCAAAAGGCCACGCGCAGTCTTTTCCTTGATGCCACGTGCACGCAGGTAGAACAGGTGATCATCGTCGATATCCGTCACCGTCGCGCCGTGGGCACAAAGGACGTCGTCTGCGAAGATTTCCAGTTCTGGCTTTGCAGAGAAGTCACCATCGTCGGTTAGCAGCAGCGTGTTACAGGCCATTTGCGCGTCGGTCTTTTGAGCAATTTGCGCGACTTTGATTTGTCCTTGGAAGACACCATGGCCATTGCCTGCAACCACATTGCGGAACAGTTCATTTGCAGTGGTGTTAGGCACATTATGATCCAACACTGTCGTGACATCGATGTGTGCATCGTCGCCGATCAGGTTCACACCTTTGATATCAACATGAGCGCCCTCACCTGCAACATCGACCTTAACTTCTTGACGCACAAGCTTGCCGCCTGCGTTCAGGATGAAGAGATTGAGCTTGGCATTTTCTGCCAGTGAAACATTGATGCGTGCCAGACGGTTTGCAGATATGCTTTCCTGTTGGATCACAAACCAGTTTGCAACTGCGTCTTTTTCAAGCTCGATCTCTGTCACTGTATTGGCAAGGCTCGCAACACCATCCTTGGATGTATGACGCGAGATTACCTGCGCTTCACTGCCAGCTTTGATGAGCACTTTATGATAGCAAGCATTGCGGCTTTCATTGCTTGAAAAATGCCCAAGTCCCAATGGTTTTTCCATTGTAGCATTGCCTTCAATCACCAATGAGATTGCATCCCCTGATGTGACGGCATTCATGCCAACAATTGCATCGTTGATGTCTGAGGATGTTGCCTTAGCTACATCCGTTGAAAGCGTTACGCCTTTTGGCAAGACCTGATCATCTGCAAGCTTGCCATCGTTAAACGATAGCAAATGCGTATCAACCAACGGCGCATAATTGCCGCCAGTTGAGCCGCTGGCATTATCAGGGATTTCACGCAACATGGTGCGTAAATCAGTGTAATGAAAACTCTCAACGCGGCGCGTCGGCAATTCCATTCCCAAGGCTTCTTCTGCTTGTGTTTTTTGCATCATATCCTCTTATGCAGCTGCCGCGATAATGTCTGCGTAACCGTTTTCTTCCAGATGAAGCGCCAATGATTTATCGCCAGTCTTGATGATGCGACCGTTGTAAAGCACATGGACAGTGTCTGGCACGATGTGATCCAGCAGACGCTGGTAGTGCGTAATCACAAGGAATGCACGCTCAGGATCACGCAGAGCATTCACACCGTCAGAAACGATTTTTAGCGCATCGATATCAAGGCCTGAATCTGTTTCATCCAAAACGCAAAGCGTTGGCTCTAGTAATGCCATTTGCAGGATTTCGGCGCGTTTCTTTTCACCACCTGAGAAGCCTACGTTTAACGCACGCTTGAGCATGTTGAAATCGATTGAAAGATCAGCGGAAGCCGCTTTTACCTTTTTGATAAACTCAGGTGTTGTGTACTCAGCTTCATCACGCGCTTTACGCTGTGCATTCATCGCAGCTTTCAAGAAGTTCATGGTCGCAACGCCCGGAATTTCCATCGGGTATTGGAACGCCAGAAACACGCCAGAAGCAGCGCGCTCATCAACTTCCATGTCGAGAATGTTCTCACCATTGAACAGGATTTCACCTTCGGTGACTTCGTAATCTTCCTTGCCCGCAAGGACATAAGAAAGCGTAGACTTCCCCGCCCCATTCGGCCCCATAATGGCTGCCACTTCGCCAGCTTTCACGGTCAGATCCAGACCTTTAAGAATTTCAGTTTCATCTTCCGCAATACGGACATGGAGGTTTTTAATTTCTAGCATTTCACTTTTCTCTGTTTTTTGCCTATCGAGGCATTCAAATTAAATTATTTTGTTTCTTTTTTTTCTTCACCACCAAACCACTTCCACAAAATCGAAGCAGCCCAGGGGCCGAATACCCAGACACCGAATGCCCATAGTGGCACCATTTCATTTTCTCTTTCACCCGTGACCATTTCCAACAACGGAAGTGCGATGAAAAGGATTGGAAAAATTACAATCCATAAAAAGATGAAGAAGCGTACCGACTTCAATTTCAGGAATTGTTCTTTTGTCATCTAACTATTCGCCACAAATCCCACGATGATAACGTAAATCACCGCCGTGATCGATGCAGCGCCTATGCCTCGGCTGATGCCACGCTCTGTGTTTTCGCCCGCCATCATGTAAGGCACGATAAATGCTGCCGATGTGATAAACAAAAACCCGATTAATACCGCAAGCATTAGCCCACACTCCCCTCAAGAGAGATACTGATCAGCTTTTGTGCTTCCACGGCGAATTCCATCGGTAGTTCCTGAATAACGTCTTTCACAAAACCATTCACGATCAACGCAATTGCTTCTTCTTCCGGAATGCCGCGTTGCATGCAGTAGAAGAGTTGGTCGTCTGATATCTTTGAAGTCGTCGCCTCATGCTCGAATTGAGCGGTAGAGTTTTTCGCTTCGATGTATGGAACCGTATGCGCACCACATTGATCGCCGATCAGCAGTGAATCACACTGGGTGAAGTTACGCGCATCTGAAGCTTTTTTATGGGCTGAGACTTGACCGCGATAGGTATTGCTAGAACGCCCAGCGGATATGCCTTTTGAAATAATACGGCTCTTAGTATTTTTGCCAAGATGAATCATCTTCGTGCCACTATCGACTTGTTGTGCACCATTGGACACAGCTATTGAGTAGAACTCACCTTGTGAACCATCACCGCGCAGAATGCAGGATGGATATTTCCATGTAATCGCAGAACCAGTTTCAACCTGCGTCCAGGAAATCTTGGAATTATCACCACGACAATCGCCACGCTTGGTCACGAAGTTATAGATACCGCCTTTGCCGTTTTCATCGCCTGGATACCAGTTTTGAACGGTAGAATACTTAATCTCCGCATCTTCCATCGTAATGAGTTCTACAACAGCAGCGTGGAGTTGGTTTTCATCACGTTGAGGCGCTGTACAACCTTCAAGGTATGAGACGTACGAGCCTTTCTCCGCAATGATGAGCGTGCGCTCAAACTGACCTGTATTCTCAGCATTGATGCGGAAATAGGTTGAAAGTTCCATCGGGCAGCGCACCCCTTCCGGGATGTAAACAAACGAACCATCGGTAAAGACTGCACAGTTGAGCGCTGAATAGTAATTGTCTGAAACAGGCACAACGGTTGCCAAATATTTTTTGACTATTTCAGGATGCTCTTTAATAGCATCTGAGATTGAACAGAAAATAACACCAGACTTTGCCAGTTCTGCCTTAAAAGTTGTTACAACAGATACCGAGTCAAACACCGCATCCACAGCAACACGGCCAGAGGCATAAACGTTGTCTGACGGATTTTCATCCAGTTGTGACGGTTCATCGTGACGACGAACACCCGCTAACAATTCCTGTTCTTTAAGTGGAATGCCCAATTTTTCGTAAGTTTTGAGAAGTTCAGGATCGACTTCATCCAGTGACTTTGGACCATCTTCGAAGTTCTTTGGCGCTGCGTAATAATAGATATCGTTGAAATCGATCTTTGGATAATCCACACGCGCCCACTCTGGCTCGTCCATGGTCTTCCAGCGCTCATAAGCGTCCAAACGCCATTGAAGCATCCACTCCGGTTCTTCTTTTTTCGCAGAGATGAAACGAATGACCTCTTCCGACAGGCCTTTTGGTGCCATATCGTTTTCGATATCGGTCGAGAAACCGTACTTGTATTTATCAACATCCAGTTGAGCGACGGTATCTATGGTTTCTTGTACAGCTGGCATATTCCAGTTTCTCCGAGTTACTTATTTGTTTTATGCAGCCACACGGCTGACAATTGTTTTCCAGGCAGCGAGGAAACGTTCCGCGCCCAATTTATCTTCTTCCCATCCAAGGCTGAGACGCACAGCCCCTTCCATTTCTTCCTGACTAGCGCCCATGGCTTCCAGAACATGGCTTTTTTTAACCTTGCCTGATGAACACGCAGAACCAGATGAAACAGATATGCCATCCAGATCCAGTGCCATGAGTGCAGTTTCTGATTTAACACCAGCCACCGCAAAACAGGATGTATTGCCAAGACGGGACTGACCTTTTCCAAAGAAGACAGGTCGAGCGACGTGGTTTCCTATTTCCCTTGATATAGTGTCTAACTGGTCTTCAATCGAGTCCCTGAGCTCAAAAATCTTGATATTTTTTGTCAAGTTTGATTCGTGCCACTCACAAGCAGCCCCGAAGCCCGCAATTGCAGCAACATTTTCTGTTCCACCACGATGATAGCTTTCTTGGCCACCGCCTACTAATAGCGGCACTGGTGAAAGAGAAGCATCGCGCAAAACAATTGCACCAACCCCTTGTGGACCACCGATTTTATGGCTTGAGAAGATTAGAAAGTCTGCGCCGGTTTCTTCAATGGATAAGTCAATTTTTCCAAGTGCCTGGACAGCATCAACGGTCAGAAAACCTTCATGTTTATGAATCACTTCGGCGATTTTCTTAACAGGTTGAATCACACCCGTCTCATTGTTTGCCATTTGCACAGCAACCATGGGGTGACCCTGCTCTGCATCATGATTTTCTAGCACTTTCTCAAGGTGCTCGACGTCCAGAATGCCATTTTTGTCTGTTGGTAGTATTTCAATATTTTCTTTGGCGAAACGACCACCTTGCAGGATACATGCGTGTTCTGTTGCACCTATGTATAGCTTGGAGACTTTCAGCTCATGTCCACCAGCACGCAAATCAGGCGAAAGAACATGATTGGCGGCTTCAGTAGCGCCAGAAGTGAAAATTATGTTGCTTGCTTTAAAATCAACAAGCGAAGCAAACGAAGCGCGAGCTTTTTCGATTGTTTTTCGGGCATCTCTCCCCTCAAAATGTACCGAAGAGGCATTACCTGTGGCATTCAACGCCTCAATCATCGACTCGCGCGCGCAATCCAACAAGGGCGCGCTAGCGTTATAGTCGAGATAATGTCTGGCTTGATACACCATTTTGAGACGTTAAAACTTTCTATATGGGGCTAAATCAGCAAATATAGCCTGCTAATGCGCAATTTACTTGAAATTTGCACCTCGGATTGTCTAAGAAGAGCGTTCAAGTAGGCTTGGCGATTAACCCAGTTTATAATAATTCTAAACTGTAATAAAAAACCAACCTTAAAACGTCAAGTGCAGATGGCCTGCACACACCCATTTTACTTGGTAAAACAAGAAAATATTTTATCTGGAGACACGATGCCTGAAGTAATTTTTAATGGTCCAACTGGCAGACTTGAAGGTCGTTACCAGCCCTCCAAAGACAAAACAGCACCTATCGCAATCATTCTTCATCCCCACCCTCACCCGAAGTTTGGCGGCACGATGAACAACAAGATTGTTTACGATCTCTTTTATATGTTCCAGGAACGTGGCTTCACGACACTTCGCTTCAACTTCCGAGGTGTAGGCAGAAGCCAGGGTGAGTTTGACCACGGGCAAGGCGAATTGTCTGATGCCGCTGCTGCGCTTGATTGGGTTCAAACATTGCACCCAGATGCACGCGGTTGCTGGGTTGCCGGTTTCTCATTTGGCGCATGGATTGGTATGCAACTTTTGATGCGTCGTCCTGAAATCGAAGGTTTCATGTCGATTGCGCCACAGCCGAATATTTACGACTTTTCTTTTCTTGCTCCATGT
>CALFBU010000085.1 GCA_937951455.1 uncultured Rhizobiaceae group bacterium | reverse complement strand
TTTCAAAAGGTCTTGTGCGGTAATCTTCATGGAAGTCGCAATATCTTTTGCTCGAGCCGGATCACGCCAAAGAATGGAAGCGCCTGCTTCTGGTGATATGACGCTGTAAATGGAGTGTTCGAGCATATAAACACGGTTTGCAGACGCAATGGCAATCGCTCCACCAGAGCCACCTTCACCGATGATGACGGAAACCATGGGCACTTCAAGTGTCAGACATTTCTCGGTTGAACGCGCAATTGCCTCCGCCTGTCCGCGTGCTTCCGCACCAAGACCCGGATAGGCACCTGCTGTATCCACAAGGGATATTACAGGAAGATTATAACGCTCAGCCATTTCCATAATCCGAATGGCCTTGCGATAACCTTCAGGCCTCGCCATACCAAAATTATGTTTTAGACGCGTTTCGGTATCGACGCCTTTTTCCTGACCAATAATGGCGACCGAGCGTCCATCAAAACGACCAAGGCCTGCAAAGATTGCGTGATCTTCACCAAAATATCGGTCACCTGCAAGCGGTGTGAAATCTTCAATCATCGCTTTTTGATAATCCACAAAATGAGGACGATCAGGATGACGTGCCACTTGCGTTTTATCCCAAGGTGTAAGTTTCTCGTAAAGCCCTTCAAGAATGGTTGCAGACTTTTTCTCAAGCCGTGCGATATCGTCGCTCAAATCAACGCTTTCATCTTGCCCAGCCAAACTACGCAACTCACGAATTTGACCCTCAAGGTCTGCAACAGGCTTTTCGAACTCTAAATAACTTACCATGGAAAATCACACTCTTGGGTAGGTTTAAATTTTTTACTCATAAAACAGATGTCGACAGGATTCGCAAGAAAACCTCACAAATTCCTGATGCGAAGGCGTGTTATTCTATTCTTTTCGCGCTTCAAAACCGCAAATCGCTTCTGATAAAAAGTGAAAGTTTGCTTTTCTTCAGGAATCATTTGAGCAGAATGTATCACGAGACCCGCAACCGTATTGGCTTCTTCATCAGGCAGATTCCAGTCAAGTGCGCGGTTCAAGTCTCTCAACTGCACGCTGCCCTCAACAATCCAGGAACCATCAGCCTGCGCCTTGACGCCTGAGACTTCTTCATCATGCTCATCAGCAATTTCGCCGACAATTTCTTCCAGGATATCTTCCAGCGTCACAATGCCTTCCATTTCGCCATATTCATCAACCACCACCGCAAAATGTGCCTGTCTGCGCAAAAACGCATTCAACTGATCTTTCAGGGTTGTCGTCTCAGGAACAAACCATGGTTTGGAGGCAATTTTCTTGATATCCAGAGTTTTGGGGTCTTTACGTCTGCCAGCCAAGGAACGCAGAATATCTTTTGAGTGAATCACACCGATAATATTATCATTGTCTCCTTGCCAGACCGGAATACGCGTATAGGGACTAGCCAGGATTTGTTTGATAATTTGCTCTGGAGGGTCATCCGCATTGATGCTCTCCATATTGGTGCGGTGGATCATGACATCCGAAATTTCCAGCTCATGTAAATCAAGAATACCGCCCAAACGGTCGCGGTCGTCTTTAATCACAGAGCCGTCGCGATGCAACAATTCAACAGCCCCGCGCAACTCTTCATGCGCCGTTAAAAGATCATCGTTGCCGATAGGCGCACCAACCAGTTTTAAAATTCGTCGCACCAGCCAGCCAACCGCCTTTGCAAGCGGTGCAAAGATAACAACGAGAACACGAATGGCAGGCGCGACTGTTACCGCGAATTTGTCCGCATTCGCAAGCGCAATAGACTTGGGCATGACTTCCGCAAAAATCACAACCAGGATGGTCATCACAATGGTAGCAACAGCAACACCTGCCTCACCAAACAACCCGAGAAAAAAACTGGTCGCCAAAGCAGAAGCAAGAATATTTACGATGTTATTACCAATCAGCAGCGTACCAATCAATTGCTCTTTATGCTCTATCAGTTCGGTCACTTGACCAGCACGTTTGTCACCATTCTTTTCAAGCTGATGCATCCGCGCACGTGAGGCCGCTGTAAGTGCCGTTTCAGAACCGGAGAAAAAACCTGAAAGGATAATCAAAAGCAGGATTACCAGGAATGTCAGTAAATAGGCAGTCGTCATTTGGAAAGTTGTTCCGTTAAAAATCCAGATACCTCTGATGGAGGTATGTCATCAGCAATATAGGACTTTCCGACACCTTTTGTAAGGATAAACGTTAGCGCGCCACGTTTAACCTTTTTATCTTGCGCAAGAAAGCTCATCAAGGTTTCCGTGCTTGGAAGCTCGCCCGGTATTTCAGAAATCTCAGTTGGAAGTCCAACAGCCTTCAAATGCGCTTCTACCCGGCTCACATCATCAATCGAGCAATGGTTTAATCGATTGGAAAAACGATGCGCCAGCATCATGCCGATTGAAACACCTTCACCATGCACAAGCCTTGAGCCGTCATAGCCGGTATAACCTTCCAAAGCGTGTCCAAACGTATGCCCTAAATTAAGCAATGCCCGTTGACCAGCCTCTGTTTCATCTGCTGCAACGATTTCCGCTTTTGCCTGACAGGAAGTTTTAATTGCATGGGCAAGGCCGCTACCGTGAGAAAAGACATCATTATGATTTTGCTCAAGCCACGAAAAGAAATCGGG
>CALFBU010000084.1 GCA_937951455.1 uncultured Rhizobiaceae group bacterium | reverse complement strand
AAAAAACGGCTACCAAAGGTCCTGTTGCGCCGACGAACAGGGAAACAAAAGTTGTTCCTGCACCGCCAATCGCAACAACGATCGGATTGGCTTTCTTGAGTTGTGGCAACTTCACCCAGACAATCACCAGTATAAACAGACCCAAGACCCCCTTCAAAATATCAAGGGGCATTCTGATAAAAATCATGGCACCTAATAATACCCCGAGGAGACTGCCCGCTAAAAAGAATCTGACAATTGACCAATTGATATGGTCGCGCTGCAAGTAGGAACGCCCGGTATTTGAGCCCAGTTGTACCAACCCGTGAACCGGGATCAGAGCCGCAATCGGCACGATGTACGTCATCAACCCGAGCATCAATAGCCCACCGCCTACGCCAACTGCTGCGGTTAGTGCTGAGGTAAAGAAGCTTGCGAAGATTAAAAGCGCGGCAGAAAAAAGTGTCAGCCCTTCAGGTAGAAATCCCAAAGGGGCATCCATTTATTCGCTCTCGTCGGCAATCTTGGTAAATTGACCGTGCGGACGATATTGCACCAGATAGGTCGGCAAAATCGCTGCCATCGGTGTCGGCGTAATGCCAATGCCTTCCAGTGTGCGCTTCTGCTTGATCGCTTCATCAGAAACCACATTATCCGTTTTCAACATTTCCACCTGGTCGGAGGTAATCGGCGCACCAGGCAACCAACCCAATGCCTTGCCCATCATGCCAGCGACAAACCATGGCAGGCTCACCAACATTTTCTTGCGGCCGATTTCTTTCAGCAGCAATTCAAGACATTCGCGGAAGGTAGGCGTTTGAGGTCCACCCAGCTCGTAAGTTTTGCCAGCAGGCACTTTTCCTTCAACCGCCAAAGCAAAGGCTTCCGCCACATCGCCGACGTAGACCGGCTGGAATCTTGTTGTGCCACCACCAATCAGGGGAAGTGCTGGCGCAAATCTCGCCATGGCGCCAAAGCGATTGAAGAACTCGTCTTCCTGGCCAAACACAATGGAAGGACGCATGATAATGGCATCCTTGACAACTTCGCGAACCGATTGTTCGCCCCTGCCCTTGGTCTCACCATAGCCAGACGCAGAATCAACATCGGCACCAATGGCGCTCATGTGAATAAGCTTGGCTTTTTCTGCACGACAGGCTTCCGCAACCGCGCGCGCGCCAAAAGCTTGAACCGTATCAAATTTTTGGCGACCGGATTCAGCTAGGATACCGACCAGATTGATCACAACATCAGAACCCTTGACCGCTGCATCAATCGAATTGCGATATCGCAAATTTGCTTGCACAAGTTGAATTTGCCCGACATTGCCAATCGGCTGCAAAAAACCAGCGAGATCTGGACGACGCACCGCAACACGAACACGGTAACCGCGATTAACAAGTTCGCGCACCACATAACGCCCGACAAAGCCTGAGCCGCCAAAGATGGTAACGAGTTTTGGTGTGTCTGAAATTTTCATAAAACTTTGTCCAAGCTATCTACTTTTCGTCTTTCTACTCATTCTTGAAAGAAATTGAAAGTGGTCAAAAGGCTACATGTTGATGAAATTTAATCTTCTTTGGGTTTCTTCTTGTTACGCCTGCATTTGGCAGAACAATAGACAATTTCTTCCCAATTCTTTTCCCACTTCTTGCGCCACAAAAAAGGCCGCTCACAAACAGGGCACATTTTCTCCGGCAGGTCATTTTTATTGATCATCTTCATGGGGGTCGGATCTCTTTTTGTTTCGTGAGCAGTAACATGAACGCATACAATTACGCTAGACGCTAACTATACTTCCCTCCCCCTTGTAGGAGAGTCTTGAACGAGAAAACCACCTCCCCCTTGAGGGGAGGTTGGCGAAGCACCGCTGAGCCGGTGGGGGATACACTTACATCACCGTATGTGGTCCCCCCTCTTGAAGTTTCTAAGGTTTGGCTGAAGCCAATTCCAAGAAACTTCATTCTCCCCCTCAAGGAGGGAGAAGGCACAAAGCCTAGGATGACGGACGCGCGTCTTCATCCACTCGCCCGAATTTCGAACGGTGTTATCCAATTTTTTATTACAAACTTGCAGGCTGCTCAAATAAACGCCAGTTAAGTTTTATGTTCAGACGCTCGTTTGAGCAGCCCACGTAGAGATTTTTAGTACCGCCTCACGGGATAAATCGCGCGGGTCCGGCCTTCAAGGAGGGCGATAGCCCGAAACTACCGCCTTACCGCTCTACAGTCTCTGTTATCGCCCAATTCCGGTGATTGAGCTGAGTTTTTCAAACAGACGATGAGATGATTATGCTGGAGGGGTAGAAAGCGGGGATAATTTTTTTGAAGCTATTTTTGTTCAACGGCAGCTACGTGCCAGAAGCGGACAAACTTAGAAACAAGTGAATACATGCAATAAGCTACCCTCAGATTGAATATCACAGTGTAATCTATCCATTAGTCATCACACTGTGTGCCCATTAATTTCCAAAACCCTCATTTAGCTAAGCAATAAAAAACCCGACAACCAAAAGCTGCCGGGTTAATTAAAGAATTAAATTCTTCTCTACTTAGAAGTCGCGACGTACGCCGACGAAGAAGCTGTCGAAGTCAGCACTCACAACAGCAAACGGACCACCACCCAAAACTGCACCACGTATTGAGTTATCAAATGAGCCAAATGTGTATGATGCACGTAGTGAGAACTGAGGTGCAGCAGCTGGGAACCAGTTTAGGCCGATAGAAGTTGATTGCTGTGACTCTTCAAAACCAAAACTAGATGTAAATGCGTCAGAACTAGTTGCATTTGAGTGTTGAGCTACAAGTTGTAGTTCATCAGTCAAATCAGCCTGGAAAGAAATCTGCCAAATGCTTTCTGCATCAAGGATGCCTGCACCGTTCGTATGCACGTAGTTAGTGGCGTAATCACCATCATTTGCATATGAACCGTAAAGAATACCACCTGGGATGAATTCAGAAAGGTCAAGTGACAAGCTGACTTTATAAGCCCAACCGCCTTGCTCGCCAGTAATAATATGAGCTGAAGTGCTATCATGTACTGCAGTAAATGCTACTGAACCGAAATCAGCTGAATAGTTGAAACCAGCGTAGAAGTTTGCGCGTGTGTCTGAACTTGTTTGCGCAAGACCTAAAACGCCAGGCGCGCCTACGCCACCGCTGAATGTTGAACCAACAAAGCCAAGACCAGCGTAATCGATGCGTGGGTCTTCAACACCAACAGTTACTGAGAAACCGTCTGCAGCAAATGTGTAATCGAAGATTGTTGCGTCGTTAAAGCCGTAGTAGCCATCGTCCTGTGCGATACCAGATGTACCACCAAGACCAGTCAGGTTAACACCAGCAAAA
>CALFBU010000083.1 GCA_937951455.1 uncultured Rhizobiaceae group bacterium | reverse complement strand
ATGAAGAGCATTGCTCACGGTCACATCACCAACACCAGCTGGCGGTTTATCCGTCCAATCCAGATAAGATTGGTGTGCCTCATCAGCTTGGTCTTGCCAATTGGTTCTCGCATCCCATTCAAGTAAAGAACTTAAAAACGTACCCGGCGTTGAGTTAATTGAAACTTCCGCCGCATAAATCCTGCCCAATTCTTCTGGGCCTGGATGAATGTGAACCAACCCCTTCCCACTGCCCGGCATATCCAAAAGTGAAAAGCCTTGGCTTGGGTTTTCACTGAAACGACACCCAAGCAAGATGAGGCAATCAGAATTTGCAACACGATCCTTTAAAGCGGGATTAATACCAAGCCCAACATCGCCTGCGTAATTCCGGTGATTGGCATCGAGCAATTGCTGACGCCTGAAGGACACCCCAACCGGAATTCCCCAAGCTTCACTAAACTGGCGAAGCATGTCCGCATCTTCTTCGCTCCAACGCGATCCACCTGCGACAATCATAGGATTGGACGATTGCTCCAAGAGCGTTACAAATTTTTCCAAATCACCCAGCGTCGGTGCAGGGCTTGCCACTTCAACATAGGGCCCAGGTTTTTCATCCACCATGTCACGCAACATGTCTTCTGGCAGTGCAATTACCACAGGGCCTGGCCGCCCAGACATCGCAACATGCCAGGCATGATTAATGATTTCAGGAATGCGCGATGCATCGTCAATTTCCTCAACCCATTTTGCCACGGAGCCAAATACCGCGCGATAGTCCATTTCCTGAAATGCTTCACGCCCACGCATTTGACGACCAATCTGTCCGATGAACAAAATCATCGGCGTTGAGTCTTGCGCAGCAATATGAACACCAGAAGATGCATTCGTAGCTCCAGGCCCGCGCGTCACCATGCATATCCCTGGACGTCCTGTCATTTTACCGTCGGCTTCTGCCATGATTGATGCACCGCCTTCATGACGTGCAACAACGGTTTCAATCCCTGATTCATAGAGTCCGTCAAGCACCGCAAGGTAGCTTTCTCCTGGTACACAGAATATACGTTCGACGCCCTGCTGTTTAAGGCAATTAACTAAAAGGTGACCAGCGAGCTGCATTTTTGTCTGCTTTCATAAAATTGTTGGTATTTTTCATGAAAATACTAATGATATTTGTTTGAAACGGCACTTGGAATGTTGATTTTTGACACTTGGCATGTAATTTGACTTTACGGAATATCAGGGTGCCCCAGCCTATCAAGCCCTGATGGAATATGGAAAAAAGCTCCTTGGAGATTTTGACATTTTCAGTTTCGTGTATGGAGTCAGCGCCTTCGGGTTAGCTGGCTCCATTGCGTTCAAGGTCTTCTTTTGGGCACTATCCAAAAACCTTGTCCTCTTTAAATTCTTTTATGGCAGCAGAATCAAAGCCCAGCTCTTTTAAAACTTCATCATTATCCTGACCAAGCTTAGGAGGATCACGGTCAATTCTCGCTGGACTATCAGAAAATTTAATAGGATTATTCATGGCAAGATAACGCCCTTCGGTTGGGTGCTCGCGCTCTTCCAGAAACCCCGTGTCCCGAAGTTGAGGGTCTTCCAGAACGCTATCTAGCGTGTGAACCCGCATACAAGGGACATTTTCCTGCCCAAGAACTTCCATCCATTCATCGGTTGTGCGCTGCAAGGCGATGATCTCAGCTTCCTTGTAAAGATCGGTAATATTTACCGTTCGCATTGCATAGGTTGCATATCGTTCATCTTCCATCAAAACCTCGCGCCCTCCGTGTCTGAAAAACCTGCGCCAATTATCATCCGAGTAAGGCATCAGCGCTATGTAGCCATCTTTGGTTTTATAGGGCTTTCGCATTGGATTGATCGATCGTGCATAGGCAATCGGTGGCCTTGGCGGCACAAACGTATGTCCATACAAATTCTCAGCCATCGTAAAGGAGACCATACATTCCATCATCGGAACTTCAACAAATTGCCCGCGCCCTGTCCGCTCCTTGTGTAAAAAGGCAGCCAACATGGCATAGGCTGCATGAAGACCCGTCGTTTTGTCGG
This sequence comes from uncultured Rhizobiaceae group bacterium, assembly GCA_937951455.1. Taxonomy (GTDB): domain Bacteria; phylum Pseudomonadota; class Alphaproteobacteria; order Rhizobiales; family Rhizobiaceae; genus JAALLB01. The sequence goes on along the minus strand of CALFBU010000083.1, from coordinate 634 downwards.
CTACAAGGCCAGGAAAATAACGAGGCTCAGTTGTGCCGTCCTGCATGGGAATCATGAACGAAGCCCCTGAAACGGCCTGCACCAAATCATCATAAGCCTGACGCTCTGCATAATGCCCATCAGAGCCAAACCCGACCGCATGGCAATATACGATTTCAGGATTAATCTCTTTGACGCTTTCATAATCAAACCCAAGACGACGCATGCCACCAGCACGAATGTTGTGAACAAGACCGTCTGCTGTTTTGATAAGCTTGCGCAATATTTGCTTTGCACCTTCCTTGCTAAGGTCAAGTGTGACGGCGCGCTTGTTGCGGTTGATGGTAAGATAAATTGGCCCCATGCCTTCTGAGACATGCGGCCCTGCATGACGCATGATATCACCCGAGGGTGTCTCAACCTTGATGACATCTGCTCCCAGATCGCCGAGTAGCTGCGTGCAATAAGGCCCCAGCACAACGGACGTTAGATCGATGATGGTATAGCCAGTTAATGGACCTTGCTTGGAAGCGGTATTTTCATTTTCTTGTGTCATTGAAAGACTATTGGCGAAACTCTTAAAGAGTTCAACCCACTAAAGTCGACATGTCATCTTTGTCCAAATGATAAGCCTTGCCAAAGCCGCCATTAAGAT